>DATFGJ010000668.1:0-15962 GCA_035249585.1 Lacipirellulaceae bacterium | reverse complement strand
CATAATTTTACGCGAAGCTGCGCCCGGTGGTCAGGTCAACGTCGGCGAGGGACTACTCCAACGTCTCCTGGACCTCCTTCTAAATTCTAACGCCTCCGTCGTCGGCTACGCGGCACTGCCATTTCAGCCGTTCATCGACCTGATCGTGGCTGAAAAGGTTTCGACCGCGAAGATCGGCCTGGCCGCCGCGTCATTCGGAATCGTGACATTGCTTGCCACGGTCGTCATTGCTTTGTACGCCACGATCGCGCGACGTGTCGCGGACCGAGAAAGGCGCAACTACCGAATTACAAATGAGCACAGCTCAGACGCGCCTTCGGCGCAAAATGAGCTTGGAGAAATACTGCAAACAGGGTTTGCACCTTCGCTTCGACATGTGCCATGGTGGGGCGGCGCCGGGGCACTCATGTGGCGGCAACTTATTGGCGCCCGACGTTGCTGGGGCAGCCTATTGACGGCCATGATCGCCCCGGCCGTTCTCGCCTGTGCTCCGTGCTTTGTCATTGCCAACGCAAATATCGCGCTGTTGGCCACTGCGGCGACGCTGGCGTTCTACACGTTTCTGTTACTGCCGACTGCGGTCCGCTTCGATTTCCGCCGCGATCTTGATCGAATGGCGATGTTCAAGAGCCTGCCCATCGCCCCTGCCGCGGCAGTCATCGGTCAGACGATCGGGCCCGTGCTGATCGCGACGCTGTTCCAAACCGTGGTATTGGCGTTTGCGATCAATGCGCGATCGCTGCCGCCATACTATCTGTTCTTTACAATGCTCGTAATGTTGCCGATGAATGCGCTGGTCTTTAACCTGGAAAACCTGATATTTCTGCTGTACCCCTATCGCATCCAACAAGAGGGTCTGGAGATCTTTGTTCGGACCATGCTTACGTTCACAGGTAAGGGCCTGCTATTTGCCCTTGGTTTAGGGGCGATGACCATTTGGGGATTTGCGGCCGCCGATTTGACACGTGGACTCTCCCATTGGACAGGAATCGGCATCAATGCATTCGCCGTGTTCACTGCCGGCATGATCGCCGGACCTTCTGTCCTGGCAGTGCTCGTATTTTATGCGTTACGTCACACGTATCATAACCTGGACCCAATTGAAGACATTCCACGTTGACGCGATGCAGCATGTATTACAGCCCCTTTTGCTACGAAGTCTAATAACTACCAATCCCGAAGCGATTCACTCAGCACGGCATATCCACGTCCGCCCCACATCCGCCAGCATGCACTTGCTCTGTCAAAAACTCGGATGTACGCAATAGAATCTCGCAACGAAGCTGCTGGAAGTTAGTGTCGTTCGAATCGCATCAAGCGGTAAGTCTTAAACTTTTGAAAGTTTTCGGCGCTGCGCTCATGACTAAAGTACTTTTTTTGCACCTTTGCCAACCGACGCCTAAATAGAAAGGTGACGAATTTCGACCATAGCGGATGAGTTTTGGCGAAGGCGGCATTGCCTTCATCCCAGATCGGTTTCAGTACGTCAGTAAATGCTTGGTCGATTACCGTAAATGTAGGAGCCGTTTGAGACGTGATATCAATATTCTCGACGAGTTGAAGAGGAAATTTGGTAATGGCTTCGTTAAATGCCGTGATGTTGTGACCACCACTAATTGGGCTTTTTCCGTTAGCCGGCAGTCGAAAGAAATCACAAATGACCAGATGGCCGCCGCGACGTAGCTGTGAAGTGATCTGCTCCAATGCGCGGCAAATATTCACATACTGAAAGCTCTCACAGAAAACAATGGCATCGTACGTCTCGGTGGTTTGAAAATCTTCGTAGGCGCACTCAAAAATTCGCGCCCGATCGCCAAGCCGATCCCGGGCTTGTTGATTCAAGAAAACGCTGGGGCTTACACAGTCAACCTGATGTCCGCGGGCAACAAGTTTGCATGCAATGCTACCCGCTCCGCTTCCGACATCCAGTATGTGCCCAGCGCCGCGCGGTATATGTTCTAAGATGAACTGTGAATACGCCTCCTGCGCGCATGGTAGATTTCGGATTTGCGGCTCAATACCCTCAACCCATAAGCCATAGTGCAAATCCGAAGTGCCTACGAAGTGGCGTCCGGCAAGATAGCCAGCGACGAGGCTGACTTGCTGCCACGGCTCACGCGCCTTGCGTCTTGCGGACTTGGAACTAAAACGGAAGGGCATTTTGAGCGCGTTGTAGATCTGCCATGGGGCTTCGTCGCAACCGCTACTAGTATTGTCTATGCTACTCTCATCGCCAATTGCGTTAATTTGACGGTCACAAATTGGGCGTCATAATGCTACCGAGCAGCATCGGTCCCTCGCGTCGCACTGGGAGCTGGCACGCGCCTCCTTGATCGGGAGTACGGTGAATTATGCGGTTTTTCTATCGTGCAGGGTTGATCAAATACATTGCGGCCGTCACTGGACTCGTTTTCGCCGCGCTCAGCTCACAAGCGATCGCACAATCCCCCGAGCTGCCGCGGGAACTGGTCAATGCATCCTACGCTCCACTTTCTGGCCAGCGAATTCATGTTCCCGCCGGCGGCAACCTTCAGGCTGCCATCAACGCGGCGCAACCTGGGGACACAATCGAAGTTGCCGCAGGAGCGGTGTTCAGCGGAAATTTCACGCTGCCGCGCAAATCGACCCACGGCTGGATACATATTCAATCAGCAAGCTACGCAACCTTGCCTGAGCCAGGACGTCGCGCCTCGCCCCTCGATGCGCCGTCGATGCCGCGGATTGTAACGCCTAACTCCGCGCCAGTGTTCAAGACTCAGCCGGGAGCACGCCAATACCGCCTGGTGGGGCTGAACATCGGCGCGACGCTCACGAATCAATCTGCCGCGGTCTATAATTTGCTGGACTTTGGCTCAGCCTCAACCAGCGCCGCCGACCTGCCGTCGGATTTGATCGTCGATCGCTGCTACATTCACGGCAATGAAAATGCGAACGTTCGCCGTGGAGTGGCGCTCAATTCCATTCGTAGCGCCGTTGTGGATAGTTACATCGATGAGATCCACGAACAGGGCGCCGACGCGCAGGCGATCGGCGGTTGGACCGGCCCTGGCCCGTATCTCATCGAGAACAATTTCCTGGCGGCGGCCACCGAAAATATCATGTTTGGCGGCTCACCTCCAGGCATCGCCAACCTCGTGCCGGAAGACATCGTTATCCGCCACAATCACCTATTCAAGCCACTGCGCTGGAAAGCCGGCGACCCGAGCTTTGACGGCAACGATTGGAGCATCAAGAACAGTTTTGAACTCAAGAACGCTCGCCGTGTGCTTGTCGAAGGGAACGTGTTCGAGAACAACTGGACCGATTCGCAAGTCGGATTCGCCATTCTGATGACCGTCCGCGGCGAAGACGGGCAGGCGCCCTGGTCGGCCGTCGAGGACGTGACGTTTCGATACAATATCATCAAGAACTCGGACCAGGGACTGAACGTTTCCGCCTACGACGACACAGGAGCCAGCCAGCAGACGAGTCGCATCCTCATTGCGCAGAATTACTGGGATCAAGTCGGCGGCCGGTTGTTCCAAATACTCAATTCCCCGCATGGCGGAACTGACCGCGTTACCATTCAGCACAACACGAGTAACCTTGCAGGCAATCAATTCTTGAACATGGGCGACACGCGCAACCAACCGAACACGAACCTTGTCGTGCGCGACAATCTTGGTCCGGCCGGTGAGTATGGGGTCTTTGGCGGTGGCGTCGGATCAGGCACGGCCGCACTCAATGCCTATGCCGAGTGGACGTTCGAAGGCAATGTGCTCGCAGGAGCGAATGCAGCTGCCTATCCTGCGAAAAATATCTACCCGGCGAGTTTCCCGCAAGGCATTGGGTTCGTCGATCCGGCGAGCGGCGATTTCCGCTTGTCGCCTTCCAGTCCCTACAAAAATCGGGCCACTGACGGAGGCGATCCTGGAGTTGATTTCGACACATTGTGGACCAGCACGGCCCGCGCCCGCAGTGGCGCCCCGGAGACGTCCTTGGGCGATTTCGACGGCGATCACGACGTGGATGCCGCCGACTACGTCGTCTGGCGCAAGAACGACGGCAACTCCGCTAACTATACTGTCTGGCGCGCCTGCTTCAGCATGGCATCGACTAGTGGATCCATTTCAATTGCGTCAGTGCCGGAGCCGACAACCGTCTTAATTCTGACGCTCTCGACGGCGCCCATAAGTTGGATGGCACAACGGACTTGTTCGCGAGAACTATTAACTACCTGCCCGTGAGATGCGTTTTTCACTCGCCACTTAATTTGACGCATCACCCGGCATTCACTATCTCGCAACGTCCAATCCATCACCGCCAGCACACTCCGTAACACCGACTTTTTTACAGACTTCATGACCAATGAGAATGCATCAAGGACAAAAAGTTTGCTTACTACTTTTCGCGCTAAACAGCTACCTTATTGGCGCCGCTCGGGCAGATGAGCCGGAAGTTCCCGGTCTGAGGATTGCCTGGGAGAATGGTTTCTTAACGATCAGCGGCGCTTTTGCGGGCCGTGAAATCCGCGTTCATTATCTGGAAGCCTATTGCCGCCCTGGTTCCACCGACAGGGATTGGCACGAAACGGTTATCGGGCACGAAACGGAGATCGTTGATGCGAGCTCAGAGCGTCGACGATTAAAGCTGCGCGATCGCCTCAGCGATGGAGTCATCATTGATCACGAAATCATAGCAGGCCGCGACGAAATCGACTTTCGGCTCATCGCATCCAACCCGACCGATAAGCCGTCGCAAGCCCATTGGGCGCAGCCATGCATTCGTGTGGACCGATTCACTGGCTTGCCGGATGACGGAAGAAAGACCGTCCCGGACTTCGCGCGAAAGTGCTTCATCTTCCTCGACAATCAACTTACGCATTTGCCCACGGCTCCGTGGGCAGTCGAAGCACGATACACGCCTGGCCAAGTGTACCGCCCGGCTCATGTCGTTCGAAACGACGTTAATCCAAGGCCGCTGAGCACACTCGTGCCGTCGAGCGGTCTGATCGGTTGTTTCTCTGAGAACGGAGATAAGGTTATGGCCGTCGCCTGGCAGCCATACCAGGAACTGTTCCTAGGAGTCGCCACGTGTATTCACAGCGACTTTCGCATCGGTGGCCTCGATGCGGGCGAGCGCAAGGAAATTCGCGGTAAAATCTACATTGTTGACGCCGATGTGGAAGGACTTGTGAAGCGCTATGAACGAGACTTTCCGGAGCATCTAAAGGGAGAGGATACACACGAGAAACAAGAATCGAAACCGGACATTTCGCGAAGCCCGCATCGCGATCGCCGGTCCTTGAAAGAGGCCGTCGGCGCTCGCTTCAAGCTTGGCGTCGGTGTCAGCCATGTCGTGCTGCAGAACCCAGTTGATGCTGCCCTGATCCGGCAGCATTTCCAGATTCTCACGCCCGAAAACTGCATGAAGCCGCAGAGCATCCATCCCGCGGAAGAAGAATGGAGTTTTGAGGCCGCCGATGGCTTTGTCGGATTCGCTCGAGCCAACAATCTCGAAGTCGTTGGCCACTGCCTGGTCTGGGCGAAGGACGACCGTACCGATCGGTGGATGATGGAGGAAAATGGCAAGCCCGTGTCTCGCGAAACGCTGCTGCGTCGCATTGAAACTCACGTCCATACCGTCGTCGAACGGTACGGCGACGCGGTGACCATGTGGGACGTGGTGAACGAAGCGCTCGCCGACGGCGACGAAGGTCTGCTGCGAGACTCGGTATTCTCTCGCACCACCGGCATCGACTTCATTGTCACAGCGTTCAAAGCCGCGCGTGCCAAAGACACGGATGCATTGTTGATCTACAACGACTACAACGATCACATGCCGGGCAAGCGCAAAAAGGTGATCCAATTGCTGACTCAGCTGAAGCGAAAGGGAGCGCCAGTGGATGCGTACGGCATGCAGGGCCACGTTGAGCTTGGTGACGATTCCATTCCGCAGCTTCGAGAAACATTCGACGAGCTGCGAAAACTGAAAATTAAAGTCGTCGTCTCAGAACTGGATATCGATGTCGTCACGCGCAGTCGCTGGTGGGCCGACGGCGGAAAGTATCGGGATGAGTTGGCTGCGCTTGACCCCTACAAAGACGGCCTCCCGAAAGAGATTGAGCAAAAACAGCTAGAACAGTACGTGGAGCTGTTCAAGCTATTTGACGAGAACAACGACATCATCGAGCGAGTTTCCTTCTGGAACCTGCACGACGGTCAAAGCTGGCTCAACTACTTCCCCTGGCGCCGCGTCAACTACCCGCTGCTCTTTGATCGCAATCGTCGGCCCAAGCCTGTCTTCGACGCAGTGTACGCGTTACTTCAAACATCGCGGTGAGCCCATTCGCTGTTTGTCACCGTGATAGAATTTCGACGCATATCGCGTGGCTTGGACTCAAATGCACCGGCCTCAGCGGCTCGAGAATCGGTCGAACGTGAAAATCAATGGCTCATGACGATTCAACCTGCCCCGCGGCCGCACGTCGGCGTTGCCCTCGCCTTTGACGCCGGCGATCGCCCTTGCCGGAGTTTTGGCTTGCAGCGGCAGCCGCGGCGTCGACGCTTGCAGGGCGCGCGTTGGCATATTGTTCGAGTACGCTCGAAAGTTTGTTCGCCGCCTCCGCCGCGTCACCCCGCAGTTCGGCAATCTTCCGCGGCGCTCGCTCTTCTGGGTCGGCAACAACGTCGAAGAATCGGCCGTCTCGGTACAGTTTATATTGTTTGGTCATGGCGAACTCGCGTACGTTCTTCATCGCTGCCCCGCGGGCGTACCAGCAGTACAGCGTTTCGCGGGGCGTGCCCGTCTTTCCCAGAAGTTGCGCGTAGAAGCTCTGACCATCGGCCGGCATAGCGGTCGGCAACTTGGCACCGGCCGCGTCGCAAATTGTTGGCAGAAAATCCGTGCTTGCTACGAGGTTGTCATTCACGGAGCCGGCGGCGATGTGCCCAGGCCAATTTGCGATAAGTGGCACGTGCATGCCGCGCTTGATCGTCTGCCCCTTGCCGCCGCGGATTTCACGTCCCTCGAACCGCGAAGTGATTCCGGCGCCGGTTCCATTGTCCCCCAGAAAGATGACAAGCGTGTTTTCGCGAATCCCCAATTCCTCGAGCTTCGCCTCGACTCTGCCCACAAGCTTGTCGGCATAGGCAACCATGTCGCCAAAATACTTTGCGTCTTTGACCTTCTCATCACGGGCCTGCGGATTCCAGTCGGGGCTGTCGGGCGTCGGCTGAAATGGGGCATGGGCCAGCATCATTGAATAATAGAGAAAAAATGGTCCCTCTTTATGCCGGGTGATGAAATCGAGAACGAAGTCGTTGATGAGATCCGGACCATACTCGCCATTGCTGAAGTCGCGCTCGTCGCCGTTATATTCAAGGCCGGGATTGGCGTAGCGCGAAGGGCGTCGTGTGTGCTGCCAGAGAACGAACTCGTCGAAGCCTAACCGCCGCGGCAAATTCTTCGCCCGGCCAAGCTGCCATTTGCCAGCCATGCCCGTGGTGTAGCCGGCGTCTTTCAGAAAGTGGGCGAAGGTTTCGGCGTCGCGGCCGATTTTGCCAAAACTGAAATAATTGCGGACGTTGTAGAGTCCCGTCATCAGCTGCACACGAGTGGGCGTGCATAGTGGCTGTACGTAGCATTCCTCAAATCGCATGCCCGTCGCGGCCAGCTTGTCGAGGTTCGGCGTTCTGTATTTGCCACCATTGGCAGCAACACACTCATAGCCAAAATCGTCGGCCATAATCAGGACGATATTTGGCTTCTCAGCAGCTGGTAATCGGACGGGGCAAGTCAGGACGACGCACCCAAAAACGATCATGAAAAAACGCATCATAGGTCAACACGAAAACAGTGAGGCCAATAGGCTCTGCCGCCAAAACGACCGATGAGCACTATGCCAGGGCGAACGGAAAGGCTCAGCAAAAAGCGCAGCAGCACGCGTCGCAATTTGTGGATACTGGCGGAAAAACGAAGACGCAGAAATGCGGAAAAAGCCAGCGACTGCAATAATCCCGGGCTTCCTGTTGTGTTCGGAGTGGGCGACACTGGACCCGAATTGGTTGCGAATTTGACGGGAAAATTTCAAGGCTCCCCCGGATCACTTGCAGAATCCTCTGCATTTTCTCCCGATTTGCAGGCCGTCATCCAGGCCTGGCCGCTGCTGTCCCAGCATTGCCGATTAATTATCGTCGGTATGGCCCGAACTGCCGGTGGGAAAGGCCATTTGACGACACGCAGTTGACAGAGATCTTTGCTAATTCTCGCACCGATGCCATAGCCGATTCAATAGGGTGCTGGTTGAAAATGGCGACCGCCTCGGCGAGAAGGTGCTAACAAGGTCGGCTTTTAACGTTTGACGGCACTTTGATTGATGAAATGAGTTTAGATACGTGCGTCGCCTGACAATCTTGCGGCAGCCAGATGCAAAAGCTCCAGTACCCACAAACGAAGCTTATATCAACCTCATTCTATGCGGTTTCGCTGCGGACGCGCGCCATGCGCGCCGCAGACCAATTATGCTGGCATGTTAAGTAAACACGATTCGGTCGCAATCTATCACCTGTCGCGACGCTCAACTGGCTAGTGCCAAACGGTCGTTGAAAATACCAGTGGACGATGCGCTAGTGATGTCTTGTCGAGGGCCAAAGAACTCAAAATTGATGTCGGTGTCCTCGACACCCCAGGTTTTCAATCCGTGGTATAACCCAACCATGAATGGCTTAGGACCGCAGAAGTAAAACCGGGCATGCTTGTTTGGCAGCAATTCGTGCAGAAGCCCAATATCAACTGATCCCGTGCTGTCGCAACGACGCTCGCGGAGGTCGTTGGCTAGTGGCCCATCGTAGCGAAAATGCGTGTGGAAATTGGGATGGCGCTCCGCAATATCGCGCACCTCTTTAGCGAACGCGTGAACGCGACTGTTGCGAGCGCCATGAATGAAGTACACAGGTGTTTTCGCATTCTGATGGGCGAGCGCCGTGAGCATCGAGAGGACGGGTGTCAGTCCGATTCCGCCAGACAACAGCACAATCGGTTGATTCCCTACTTGCGCGGGATTCAGCGTGAACTCACCACACGGCGGTCCAATTTCGAGCGTAGCGCCCGCCTGAATATGGTCGTGGAGGTAGTTAGAGACCAAGCCAACCGGCGCAGTGGACGTGATTGCCGGTTCGCGTTTCACGCTGATGCGGTAATGCGGCAGTCCCGGGCGATCGGACAGGCTGTAATTCCGCGGCGACGTCGGCGTTTCTGGACGGTCGATCTTTACGGTGATGTATTGGCCGGGTAGGAACTGAGGCAGCGGCCGACCGTCCAAGGGGCGCAGATAGAACGAGCTGATGATCTGGCTTTCTGCGACTTTGCGCTCTACCACAACTTTTCGATATCCGTTCCATCCTCCCTCGATCCCCGCCTGCTCTTTGTAGATCGCGGCTTCGCGCTCGATGCATACCTTTGCCAGGAACCCGTACGCTTCCGCCCAGGCAGCAATCACCTCATCGGTGGCCGACTCTGTCAGAATATCTTTGATGGCAACGAGCAAGTGCTTGCCGACGATTGGATAGTGCTCTGGCTGGATGCCGAGCGAGCAATGTTTTTGAGCGATCAATTCTACAGCCGGGCGTAGTGCAGCTAGATTGTCGATGTTCGCTGCATAAGCACAGATCGCGGCGGCGAGCGCTTTTTGCTGACCACCCGAATGCTGATGTGCGGGGTTGAAGTAGGCTTGGACTTCCGGATTGCCCGCGAACATCAATTGATAAAAACGACGCGTAATGGCTTCTGCGTGAAGTTCGACTACTGGTGCAGTTGATTTGACGATATGAATCGTTTGCTCCTGGAGCATGATTTGACCTCTGATTTAGAAATGGCTTCGAAGAATCCGTCAAATTTGTCGTTTAACCACGGCAAAAAAAGAACCTGGATGGTGGCCCACCAAAGTTGAATATCGGGGTTTGCAATCTACACGTCAAGGTGTAGAATTGGATAAGAGGATTTAATGATGCTTTCCAAGACAGCGGAATACGCACTGCGGACCGCGGTTTGGCTGGCACAGTCGCCAGAAACCCCATCGTCTGCTGATCATCTCGCCGAAGTGACGCAAGTTCCTCGTCGCTATTTGCACAAGGTGGTGCAAGATCTGGTTCGCGCGGGTTTGGTGCGCTCTCAGCCTGGGCCAGGTGGCGGCTACTCGTTGGCCGGACTTCCCGAGAAGATCACGATTCTCGACATCGTGAACGCCGTGGCTCCGTTGGAGCGGATCAGGCACTGCCCGCTAGGGCTGCCATCGCATACCAAATTGTGCCCGTTGCATAGGGAGCTCGACCGCGTTTACGCGCACGCGGAGGAAGCACTAGGGCGAGTCACCCTCGCAAAACTGGTCCGCTCATCGAGTTCAATCATTCCGCTGTGCGAGGTTGCCAGATAGTTGCCGCTGTAGGTGATTGCGAAATTAATTGGAGAAAAGTTGATGCCAGCACTCGCGAAACATGGAGGGCATGAAACACGGCTTCAAGTCGAACAAAAGACACAGAAGATGCCTGGACATTGGCTGTTGGCCCAGATGGGCAAGCGTGTGTTGCGGCCGGGCGGGTTGCAACTGACCCATCAGCTACTAGAGGGGCTAGATATTCAAGCCGCTGATGATGTGGTGGAATTCGCGCCCGGGCTTGGCGTCACCGCACGGTTGACGCTAACGCGCAGGCCCTCCACGTACGTCGCTGTGGAACGCGATGCGGCTGCCGCCGAGACCGTGCGCGGTTACTTATCTGGAACGGCACACCAATGCATCACCGGTTCTGCCGAAGAGACTGGGCTGCACTCGGCGTGTGCAACGGTCGTCTACGGGGAGGCGATGCTCTCGATGCAGCCGACTACTACTAAAGCGCGCATCATCCGCGAGGCGGCACGACTACTTCGACCGGGTGGGCGATACGGCATTCACGAGCTATGCCTGGTACCGGATGACGTGGAAGATGATATTCGCCAGGGTATTCAGCGAGATTTGTCCGATGAGATTCACGTCGGCGTCCGTCCGCTCACTGTCCTGGAATGGCGCGAATTACTTAACGAGGCGGGCTTCGAAATGGTGATCCAACGTGACGCGCCCATGCATTTGCTGGAGCCTAAACGGCTGGTGCAAGACGAAGGCTTATTTGGTGCCCTACGTTTCGCCTTGAACGTAGCCACTCATAAAGCAGCGCGACAACGCGTATTGCGCATGAGGAGAGTCTTTCGCAAGTATCGCGCGCATTTGGCGGCAGTAGCGATTGTCAGCCGGAAAGTTGCGCATTAGCAAACAGAGGATTACTATGGGCCCACCCTTTACAGAATTTGCCGATGTGGCCGCGGAAGTCGAGGCTCCCTCGGATGGAACACTCAGCCGGACACTCGTTCAAGATGACCGCCTGAAGGTCGTGCTGTTTGGGTTTGCTGCCGGACAGGAACTGTCGGAGCATACTGCTTCTACGTCGGCCATTTTGCATTTCTTGCGTGGGGAAGCAGATGTCACACTTGGCGCTGCGAAAAGTTCCGCCAAAGCAGGGACTTGGATTCACATGACTGCGCAGCTACCCCACAGCATTCACGCGAAGACACCCGTCGTGATGCTGTTGCTGCTGCTGAAAGAAGCGTCCAACAAATGAATGACTGAAGCTTAGTGCTTTGGGTGGCCGTACCTTTAATTGCGGCCGCACATGAAGGATTGGATTCTCGAAAGGAAAAAGGAGTTTTCTAAGATGTTGGTTCTAACACGAAAGAATTGTGAATCTGTCATCATCGGAGATAGTAGCTGTCCGGATCACGTCCTCAAAGTCACGGTTCTGGATGTGAGAGGCGGAAAGGTCAGGCTGGGCTTTGAAGCCGCAGCAGATATCCCCGTTTATCGTTCGGAAGTGTGGCAACGCGCGTGTGGACGCGATCCATTCGATAATGAACGGCCGGTGCGGAAGCTACGGTGATTTAATTCCTCGGTCTAGTGCTTAGCGGCAGGCGTGAGCATCGGGGGCTTGTTACAGAGACGAGCTTCCTATTATCCTGGCGCTTCATCCGGTTTGCGCGCGAGGTATTCGATGAGGCGGGAAGTCGTTCTAGCTACGCTTGCCGGTCTTACGGCGACAGTCGTTCTCGCGATCCTGATTATCGTGGGCTCGCGCCGGCTGTCCCACTTTGACGCCGCGCTAGTGGGCTACACATTTGCCACGCTATTCTCCGTATTTGGAATCACGTACCGCTACGCAATCTGGCTGCAAAGGCCGCCGACATGGTTGTACTGGAAGCGCGGCTGGCAGTTATTTCTTGACCCGCGGCACTTGCCGCGAAACCTGGTGGTCTGGCTCGGGCGTTTGGTAAACGCTTTTGTCTTAAACCGCTTCATCTGGCGGCGCAGCATCTCACGCGGAGCGGCTCATTGGTTGATTCTCTGGGGTTGCATCCTGGCCGCCGCGATCACATTTCCACTCGTATTCGGCTGGATTCATTTCGCGCTGGGCGAAAATGGTTTTGAGCATTATCGCGTCGTCGTTTTCGGATTCGAGACAGCCACGTTCCCCGTTGAATCCCTGCTCGGCATGCTGATATTCCATGGGCTGGTGTGGTCCGCGTTTCTTGTGATCGCCGGAGTAATGATCGCCATGCGCCGGCGCATGCGTGATCGCGATGCGGCCGCAATGCAGCAGTTCGGCGAAGATATCATGCCGCTGGTGCTGCTGTTCGCGATCAGCATTACGGGGCTGATGCTCGTGGTCAGTTATGAGTGGATGCACGGCTACGCATACGAGTTTTTGGCCATCGTGCACGCGGCGGTAGTGATTATCACGCTGGTATGGTTGCCGTTCGGAAAATTCTTTCACATTTTCCAGCGCCCTGCACAACTTGGCGTCTCATTCTACAAGGATGCCGGGCAACGCGGCGAGCAAGCAAACTGCGCTCGCTGCGGAGAGGCCTATGCATCGAAGATGCACGTCGACGACTTGATTGAAGTCGAGCGGCAACTTGGCTACACGTATGAGCTGGCGGACGGATCGGTGGGTCACTACCAGCGGATTTGCCCGCGCTGCCGCCGATTGCTACCTGCGATTGCGCAGGGGCTCCTCTGGCGCAACGAGTTGAATCTCTCTGGATCACCAACCCAAGTGGCGTGATTGCATTTGGTTTTGAGCGACTACCTTGCATATGAAGCATTTATGGCTCAGCAACCGGCAAACCCACTCAAGATCATCGACTCATTCGGGCCGCACCTAGCCTTCTCCAGCGGTGAGCGGTTGGATCGCGGAGTCGAAGCGGATCGTCTCGTGAAGACGCATTGTTGC
The DNA here is from genome assembly GCA_035249585.1 of Lacipirellulaceae bacterium. Classification (GTDB taxonomy): domain Bacteria; phylum Planctomycetota; class Planctomycetia; order Pirellulales; family Lacipirellulaceae; genus JABDGM01. The sequence continues at coordinate 2,670 of DATFGJ010000668.1, read as the reverse complement.
TTCTGCGGCCAGCAATGCGGCATCCAACTCAAAGTAAAGGACAACAAGCTGATCGGCTTTGAGCCGTGGGAGGAGTTTCCCTTTAATCGCGGCATGCTTTGTCCCAAAGGCGTGAAGCGATACCTGCAAGGCTCCCACCCCGACCGGTTGCTTCATGCGTATCGGCGTGATCCGGCCGTTCCGAATGGCTTCTCCGCGATGGCATACGATGAGGCCATTCGAATCATCGCTGAAAACTTACTGCGCATCCAATCCGAGCACGGTCCTTCCTCGGTAGCCGTTCTCAGCGGCGCCAGTTTAACGACGGAAAAGTCGTATCTGATGGGCAAGTTTGCCCGCGTTTGCCTGAAAACGTCCAATATCGACTACAACGGCAGGCTGTGCATGGTGAGCGCCGCGGCTGGCAACAAGAAGGCGTTCGGCGTGGATCGGGCCGCCAATCCCTGGTCCGATATTCCTAAAGCCGAGATCGTATGGATTAGCGGGGCAAACGTGGCCGAGTGCGCACCGATCACGACGAGTTACGTCTGGCAGGCTCGCGAGATGGGCGCGAAAGTGATCGTCGTCGATCCTCGAATCACGCCCATCGCTCGCACGTGCGATTTGTTTCTGCCGGTCAAGCCTGGCCGCGATGTCGCCCTATTTAATGGCATTCTTCACCTCATGATTGAGCACGACTGGCTCGATCACGATTTCGTCGAGAAACATACTGTTGGCTTTGAGGCTGTCGCTGAGCATGTTCGTCAATGGACGCCGCAGCGTACTGCTGAGATGACAGGTATTGCCGAGAGGTCGATCCGTCAGGCAGCCGAGTGGTGGGGCACGGCCAAGAGTAGTTTTCTCTTGCACGCCCGCGGCATCGAGCATCATAGTCACGGCGTGCAGAACGTGCTGGGGGCAATTAACATCGTGCTCGCGTCCGGCCGGATTGGTCGCGAGGGTTGCGGTTACGCAACCATTACCGGCCAGGGGAATGGTCAGGGTGGCCGGGAGCATGGTCAGAAATGCGACCAGCTTCCGGGCGGCCGCGACGTGGCCAACCCGGAACATCGTGCGCATGTGGCGCGGGTATGGGGCATCGACCCGGACGATATACCTCCCGCGGGCGTGGACGCCTACGAGATCTTCCGGCATATCGACCAGGGCAAGATCCGCGCGCTGTTGTCGATTTGTTTCAATCCGGTCGTTTCGCTGCCAGACAATAATTTCGTCTCGCGGATGCTCGAAAAGCTCGACTTCTTTGTGGCCATTGATTTTTTCCTCAGCGAGACCGCGCAATATGCCAACATCGTGCTCCCTGGTTCACTGCACGAAGAGGATGAAGGCACGGTAACACAAATTGAAGGGCGTGTAATTAAAATCAACAAGGCGGTCGACCCGCCCGGCGATGCCCGGCAAGATTGGCGGATCATTCAGGATATTGCCGCGGCAATGGATAGGCCGCGTGGCTTCACGTTCCGTGAGCCTCGCGAAATCTTTGATGAATTGCGGGTTGCGAGTAAAGGCTGGTTTGCTGATTACTCGGGCATCACGTACGAAAAAATCGAGCGTCAGTTCGGCGTTTTCTGGCCGTGCCCTAGCGAGGACCATCCGGGCACGCCGCGGCTGTTCGAGCCGGGTTCTTGGAATCCAATCGCGAAAGGCACGGGGCCGTTTTACTTCGCCGACGGCAAGGCCCGCTTCAATGTTGCCGAGTACCGTCCGCCGGCTGAGGAAGTCGATTCCGAGTATCCGATCATCCTGACAACCGGGCGCGTCGTAAGTCACTATCTATCGGGCACGCAGACGCGGCGGATAGGTCCTCTCGTTGACCAATATCCCGAGCCGCGCGTTGAAATCCACCCGCAGCTTGCCAAGCAGTTAAACATCTCGGACGGGGAGTGGATCACGGTGGAAAGCCGTCGCGGAAGTTGCACGCTGCGAGCGCAGATGGTTCGCACGATCCGCCCGGACACCGTCTTCGTTCCGTACCATTGGGCGGGGCCCAAGAGCATCAACCAATTGACAATTTCTGCCCAGGATCCGATTTCGAAGATTCCTGAATACAAGGTATGTGCGGTCCGGATTCATAAGGCCGATACCCCGCCGGTCTATTCACGCGAACGAGAACCGCAGCAATAGCCCGAAAGGTTTCCATGAAGCCTGGCCAGAAATACTTTTTCATCGACCCGAACCGCTGCATCGGCTGTAAGTCATGCGTCGAGGCGTGCAGCGAGTGTGACACGCACAAAGGGCATTCGATGATTCACCTTGAAGTTGTCGACCGCTCGATCTCGCCGCAGACAGTACCGGTAGTGTGCATGCATTGCGATACGCCGACCTGTGCGGAAGTCTGTCCGGCCGATGCGATTAAGCGTACGGCGGACGGAGTAGTACAAACGGCACGAAAGCCGCGCTGCATCGCCTGCAACAACTGCGTTCTGGCTTGTCCATTCGGGGTGCCGAAGATGAATAGCGAGTTCGAGCTGATGATGAAGTGCGACATGTGCTATGACCGCACTTCAATCGGCAAGCAGCCGATGTGTACCACTGTGTGTCCCAGTCGTGCGCTCCACTACGGCACCTGGGAAGAAATCGAACACTTGCGGCCGCGCTCAGCGCCCCATAACCGATTCCTGTTCGGCAAACAGGAAGTGCAAACCAAAGTCTATATGATGGTTCCGCGCGAGG
>DATFGJ010000667.1:0-8737 GCA_035249585.1 Lacipirellulaceae bacterium | reverse complement strand
CGCGCCGCCCGCATCGCTGATCAAAGGGAACGGAAGGCCGTGCTGACGTGCGAAGTCCCGATGAATTTGCGGCGAGTCACTGCTGACGCCGAGCACCGCGGCTCCAGCGTCAACGAACTGCTTGTAGGAATCACGAAAGGAGCAGGCCTCCTTGGTACAGACTGGTGTGCCGTCCCTGGGATAGAAGAACAGCACAACCGGCCCTTTCGCCAGGAAATCGGACAGTTGAATCATCGATCCGTCCTGCGTGGTCGCGGAAAATTCTGGGGCTCGATCGCCGACTTGAATCTTTGCCATTGAACGATTCACCGATGTCATCAGGAGGTGCACCTGTCGGATGGACCTCATCACGACAAAAGTATCGCGGGCAACGTATGGCGATAATTGCCGGTGCCGGCCGTAAATGCATGTGCTGGCATGACTCTCGTTCTTAAGGTCGCTATACAGTGGATGGATCGCCTAGATAATAATCCGGTGGCCCAGGAAATGATCTTGCTCGTCCACTGAATTTTGCAAGATAATCGGCCCACGTGGCATCTATGCGCCTGTCGTAGACCGAATTCTTACTGAGACGTAGACTTACAGCGGTTGGGGCAAATCGTTTTGGACCTGTTTCGGATGCGAAAATCGGCCCGCCAACGCGTTTTAAGTGCGGTTCTCGCGCTCCTGTTTTTGCCGTGCAGCTTTGTCAACGCGGGCGCTGGGCATGCGCATGCTGGCAGCAACCAACCCACCGACCACGATGCCTGGCCTCATATCCACGTCGGCCATTCCGGTCACGCCGGTCATTCTCATCACCACGACTCCGGCGGGAACCATTCCCATTCGCCCCCGTTCGAGACGAATTCGGAGGAGGATGAGCACGACAGCGATGCAGTGTACCTTCCGAGCGAAATAAGCGCTACGCTCCTCAATAAGAGCGTTCGCCCTCGTGATGACGATCGGCGTACAGCGACGGCTGCAATTGCACTCGGCCTTTCTGCGACACCTTTTGTCAACGCTTCCGAAAGGGCGTTTTCCCCGGACGAATTTGGTCCCGCCTGTCCTCTCTATCTAGCATTGCGCGGATTGCGCATCTGATTCAGGGCATTCTTGCCCAGCCCCTTGCGGTTGCGCGGGTCAAAACGCGTTCCGTTTGTGAGGGATTTTCACTTCACAGGGCCTTCGTGGTCGTCAGTTCAGACGTATCGTTGTTTAGTTCCAGGTGACGTATGAGCGCGCATAAGACGAGTCCGTTCCTTCATGTCCCCGCTACCGCGCGTAATTCTCGCGAGGGTGAAACGCTGAACCTTGCTCGAATAGTAAAACCGCTCGCGTTGGTCGCGCTAGTCATTGCAGTAGTTGCTGCGGGCTACGTGAGCCGCGATGTGTGGCTAAGAAAATCAGAGCCCGCCATCGCGGAGCCACCTATAACTGAGCCAGAAGAGGCAGAATCCACTGCCGACAAGATTATTGTTGGGGACCAGGCCCAGAAGAATTTAGGCCTGAAGGCCAAGCAATTGAAGGCGACAACCTTCTGGAAAACGATCGCAGTCCCAGGCATGGTCGTCGATCGCCCCGGGGTTAGTGACCGCGAGGTCGTTGCGCCGGCGGTGGGAAATATCAGCGAAATCTTTCACGTCCCGGGAGATACCGTTGGGCCAGGCGAGAAGTTATTCACGCTGAAGCTGGCCAGTGAGTCGCTACAAAAAACGCAGGCAGACCTTTTCAAAACCAGCAAAGACATTCAGCTGGCCGAATCTCGCCGCGATCGTTTAGCGGCGGCAGGCGGTGCCATTCCACAGGCGCGAGTCACCGAAGTCGAAAATGAAATTTCACGCCTGCACGTGGCCTCCCAAGGATATCGGCAAGAGCTTCTAAATCGCGGACTGACGGATAAAGAAATCGACGCCATAGCCGACGGCAAATTGCTGAGCGAAATCACAATCGTCGTGCCAGAGCGAAGTTCGAGTTCGCCAAGTAGCGGATCGGCCCTGGCGTTAACATCGTCTTTCGCAGCCGAGCAGCCGCTTGCCTACGAGCTGCAGGAGCTCAAGGTAGAACTTGGGGAGCAGGTGCAGGCAGGCCAAACGCTCTGTCATTTATCGAGCCATCAGTTGCTGGCGATCGAGGGCCGGGCGTTTCGCGATGAAACTTCGCTTTTGGAGCGCAGCGTTCAGGAGCGCTGGCCGGTCGATGTGGACTTTCAAGAAGAGGAGGACGCCAACTGGCCGTCCATCGAGCATGATTTCACGATCAAGTATCTGGGCAATACGATCGACCCGGTCACGCGCACCTTCGCCTTCTTGATGCCCTTGGAGAATCAGTACAAAACGGTCGAACACGCCGACGGGACGCAGTTCCTATGGAGATTCCGCCCGGGGCAGAAGGTCTTGCTGCGCGTTCGAGTAGAGGAATTAGACGATGTCTTCGTGCTGCCCGCCGACGCGGTCGTGTTGGAAGGAGCTGATGCGTACGTGTTCACCCAGAACGTAAACACGTTCGAGCGCAAAAGCGTTCACGTTTTATATCGCGACCGCGACGCCGTCGTCGTGGCCAATGATGGTTCGCTTCCAACCTACAAAAAGGGGCAGGAGGTCTGGACGATTCCTGCGATTGCCCGCAGGGCAGCCGCCCAGCTCAACCGCATGACCAAGGCGGGCACAAGCGGAGTTCCGAAGGGCTACCACATCCACGCGGATGGAAGTCTTCACAAGAACGAGGACGAAGGCAAGTAAGAAGGATTCTTCATGCTCAATGGTGTCATTCGCCTGGCGCTCCGCTATCGCACGTTGGTGCTTGCGATGTCGGTCGTCGTCTTGGTCTACGGCGGTTACCTGGCGACGACGATTCCGATCGATGTCTTTCCCGATCTCGATCGGCCGCGCGTCGTCATCTTAACGGAATGCCCCGGCCTTTCTCCCGAGGAGGTCGAGACGCTGGTCACGCAGCCGATCGAAACGGCCATTCTTGGCGCTTCGGGCGTGGAAGCCGTTCGTAGCCAGTCGAGCCAGGGAATGAACGTGATTTATGTTGAGTTCAGCTGGCAGACCGAAATTCGCTACGCGCGCCAAGTGGTGATGGAGCGGCTCGCGACTGTGCCGATGCCCGAAGGGATTCGCCCGCAAATGACGCCGCCGGCGTCGATCATGGGGCAGATTCTTCACGTCGGCCTGCACCGACGTAATGGGCCGCACGGCGGTGAGCTCGCCACCGTGTGCGATACGAAATACGTTGCCGAGCGCGCGACGGCCAGCAGCAAAGGCGACGTTACCATCTGGAATCCTCACAAGCGAAATCGGCCGGAGACATGGGAGAAAGTTGCCGTCGAGAGACTCAAGTTGGAACAGACCGGGCCACAATGCAAAGTGACGTTCACTCTCAACGGCAAGTCTCACCACGCGACGTTTCGCACGCCGCTCGAAGACCGCATGGACCTGCGAGAGATTTCCGACTGGATTGTGCGGCCCCGTTTGCTGAAGCTGCCCGGAATCGCCGAGGTGATCATCATGGGCGGCGACGTTAAGCAGTACCAGGTGCTCGTCGATCCGGCCAAACTGCAGGAATACAACGTCTCTTTACAAGACATCGAAGTAGCAATCAAAGCCAACAATCTGAATGCCAGCGGAGGCTTTCTGGAAGAAGGCCAGACTGAGCGGCCGGTGCGCGTGATTGGCCGGCTCGGTCCCATGCCGGAGCAAGTCATAGACGATTTGCTCAAAGTGCCGGTAAAGCTCAACTCCCACCGCGCTGTGCTGCTGAAGCACGTGGCCAACGTCCAGGAAGGTCCCGCTCCGAAACGTGGCGACGCGAGCGTCGATGGTAATCCCGGTGTCATCGTGACGGTCGTCAAGCAGCCGCACGCCGATACGCGCAAACTTACCGACCAGGTGAAGAAGGCGTTGCGCGAGACCGAGGCCACGCTTCCCGCCGACATCCACATCAACACGAACTTGTTTCAGCTGAAGAACTTCATCGATCGCGGCATTTACTACGTCGAAGAGGCTTTAATTATCGGGGCAGCGCTGGTTGTCATCATCCTGTTTTTGTTCCTGCTCAACCTTCGCACCACGTTCATTACGATTACCGCTATCCCGCTGTCGCTCGTGATCACGACGCTCATCTTCCGGATGATAGGAATTATCACCGGCACGCACCTTTCGATTAACGTCATGACACTTGGTGGTCTGGCCGTGGCCATGGGCGAATTGGTGGATGATGCCATCGTGGACGTGGAAAACATCTTTCGGCGGCTCAAGGAGAACAACGCCCTGCCGAATCCGAAACCGGCGCTATTGGTCGTGTACGAAGCCAGCCGTGAAATTCGCTCTGCGATCGTGTTCGGAACGGCGGTCGTAATCCTTGCCTTCTTGCCGCTCTTCGCCTTGTCGGGCGTTGAAGGGCGGCTTTTCACGCCGCTGGGAATCGCGTACATCGTTTCGATCCTGGCTTCGCTGATCGTTTCGCTCACGGTTACTCCGGTGTTGTCGTACTATTTGTTGCCGCAATCGAAGGCCACGCACCGCCACGAGGACGGCCCGCTTCTCGGCACGCTCAAATGGTTGGCCGGCTACTTGATTCGTTTCAGCATGCGGCACGCCGACACTTTGCTAATTCTCACCTGGCTGCTTGTTGGCTTTAGTGTGTGGCAGCTTACGCGGCTGGGCGCCGACTTCCTGCCGAAATTCGATGAAGGCAGCGTGCAGATCAATGTCGTCTTGCCCGGCGGTTCGTCGCTCAAGGCGTCCAATGAAGTGGCTGCGGTGATCGACCGCAAACTCGCCAGCATGCAGCATTCGCCGCAGAACCCTGACGGCCCAGTACTTCACTTCGCCCGGCGCACGGGACGGGCGGAGCTCGATGAACACGCCGAACCAGTCAATGTCGGCGAATACATCCTTACGATGGACCCGCATGCCGGAGTCCAGCGCGACGAGTTCTTGAAGACCGTGTTAACTGAACTGCGAGCCGAGGTGCCGGGCGTTGAGATCGACGCTGAGCAGCCGTTATCTCACCTCATCAGTCACATGCTTTCCGGCGTCAAGTCCCAAGTGGCCGTCAAGATCTTCGGCGACGACTTGGACAAGATTCGACAAATAGCGGGCGAAGTCCGCTCGGCTCTTGAGGAAGTGCCGGGTGTCACGCCGCCCATCATCGACGCACAAGAGCGAGTCGACGAGCTGCACGTGGTGCTGCGCCCCGATGATTTGGCGCTCTACGGCATCAGTCGCGAGTTCGTCGCCGATTATGTCCAGACCGCGCTCAAAGGCGAAGCAGTCTCCAAAGTCCTGGAAGGGCAGCGCCGGTTCAACCTGGTGATTAAGCTGCAAGAGCCGTATCGCTCGGACCCGGATTTCTTGAAAGAGTTGCGACTGGAACTGCCGGACGGGCGCGGCCAGCTGCGGCTCAAGGATGTTGCTGATTTTCCCGCTGCTGCCAGCGGGCCGAATCTGGTGAATCGCGAAAACGTCAGGAGAAAACAGGTCGTCCATTGCAACGTGACGGGGCGCGACCTGGCGAGCGCGATCGGTGAAATCGAGCAGACGGTCAAATCGCGCGTTCGGCTTCCCGAAGGCTACTTCATGGAGTTTGGCGGCCAGTTCGAAGCCCAACGGTCGGCCACGCGACTAATTGTCAGTTTGGCGGGCGTATCAATAGCCGGTATCTTCGTCGTGCTCATGATGCTTTATCCATCGCCGCGTATCACGTTTCAGATTCTCAACGCGATTCCATGTGCGTTTATCGGCGGTGTAACAGCACTCGTGTTAACCGGGCAAACCCTAACGGTTGCGAGCCTCGTGGGGTTCGTATCGTTGGGAGGGATTGCAGTGCGCAACGGCATTCTGCTGATGACGCATTATTTGCATCTGATGTGTGAAGAAGGTGAAGACTTCACCCAGAAAATGATCCTCCGAGGTAGCCTTGAGCGACTGGCGCCCGTGCTGATGACAGCCCTCACCGCCGGCATTGCGCTTTTGCCAATTGTTCTCGGTGGGAGGAAGCCAGGACTGGAGATTTTGTATCCCGTTGCGACTGTGATCGTGGGTGGGCTAATTACGTCTACATTTTGTGAGTTCCTGTTGCATCCGGGCTTGTTTTGGAAGTTCAGCGGCAGCGACGCCGAGCGAATGGCTCAGCCTGAGACTTCTGAAGCAGACTTGCTGCGACAAGTGTAAGGGGTTACGTGGTCGGTGTTCTTAGTATGGAAGGAGTTATTTCATGAAGTGCCTTAAAGGCTTGGCCGCCATTTTGTTGATGGCTGCCTTAGTAATCTCGGGTTGCGCAAGATCGAATGGCAGCCAACCGAAAGCATCAAAGACGTCGGGAAGTGCACGATCGTCCAAGGCAGCCGCACACTCGCACGGCACGGGCCCCAACGGCGGCGTCGTGTTCGACCTCGGCAGCCACCACGCCGAATTCGTCGTAGATCATGACAAGCAAAAGGTCACGATCACGATCCTCGGAGATGATGAAAAGACGCCGACACCCGTTGCCGCCACCGGTTTTGTCCTCACCATCAACGAAACCAAAACCGCCGATGGCAAGACCGTTCCGCCAATGACAGTCGACTTGCAGCCCGTGGACGCGACGGGTGGCAAGGCGGCAGCCTTTGTCGGCAGCGACCGGGGTATCGCGAACATCGCCGACTTTGCCGGCACCGTTTCGGGCGAAATCAACGATAAGCCGGCGATGGGCGAATTCGATGAAGCCACGGGTGCTGGTGCACATGGCCATGCACATACGCCACACGACGGTGTCGTCGCAGTTCTCAACGCACAGCCCGGTGGCAGTGCCGGTTTTGTTGAGCTGAAACTCCACGACGACAAGGGAGACTTGGAATTGTGGCTCGGAAAGGATCGCGAGATGACGCGGCCACTCGATATTTCCGCCGACACGGAAATCAAAGTGACCTTCAAAGATCGTGCTGGAAAAACCGCCACGCTCGCGGTGCGAAACCACGAGCAAAACGAAGATGAAGACGGGAAGCCGAACCTGCGCGGCAAGAAGACCAACTACTTCATCTTCCCCGGCGACTCCGGCCTGGATCCAACCTGGCTGATGGGCAAGGAGTTCCGGTCCGCCGTCGTGGTCTCGTTTACTGCCGACGGAAAGACCTATCGCTCAGAGGAGTTTGTGCTCGTACCGCACACTCATGCAGACGGACAGGGTCACACACATTGATTTTTGCTTTGGTCAAAGATGCAGCAATGGCATAATTGGCCCGTCTACTTTGGAATGTCCTGCGCGGAGCTTCGTTGACTCGGCGGCCGGCCTCAGTGTCGGCCTGCCGAGGCGCCCAAGGATCGGCGTCGCAGTACACACTGCATTAAGAGCCGCTTTCGATAGAACACTGCCTGCAAAATGACCTTGGTGGTGGCCCGAAATTTCACGATAATCGCCCACGTGTCGTCGATGCGCTCAGCTAAACATGGCGACTTGTCTATCGCTGAGGGCGATGCATTCAATTCAACCATCCCGCGAGTTCGCGCGTGCCTAGACCTTACCGTTCGAAACGAAGGTTGCATACTCGATTTTTTCGGAAGGTTGTAGCGGCCATCGGCCCATGGTTTATCGCGCTGGGGATGGTGATCCTGCGTGCCACATGCCGTGCTCGATTTCATAACGATCCGCGCCCTGCGTTGCGAGCCGATGGCGCGCGCTATGTCTACTCGATGTTGCACGCTCATCAGATAGCAGCGGCGACTTCGCCCGAACGCGGCACGGCGGCAATGGTCTCTCAGTCCAGGGATGGTGATTTTGTGGCACTCGGTTTAAGGCTTGCCGGCGTCAAGACAATCCGAGGCTCCAGCCGTCGGCGCGGTAAGGATAAGGGCGGTCTCTGCGCGTTAAGCGACTTGGCGGAACATGTACGCAGCGGCTCTCCGGCATCCCTGGCCGTCGATGGCCCGCGTGGACCGCGCAATCGAGTTCATAAAGGCATCGCCGCGCTTTCTCAGCGGACAGGCGCTGCAGTGCTCAATGTAGTCGCAGTTCCATCGCGCCGTTGGATCTTCCAACGAAGCTGGGATCGATTTCAGCTTCCCAAGCCATTTTGCAGAATTGACATTTTCGCGGCAGCGCCCATTTGGCCACAGCCCGGTGAGCCAATCGAACAGTACAGGCGTCGAATCGAGGAGTCGCTTTGCCAGTTGGAAATGCTAATTGACCCAACCGAAGCAGCCCTCGCCGCACAACTCCCGAAGGCTGGGCGGCATACAAGCGCTTCGCGATCCATTGCGGCTTAGGGCCGTATCGCACTACGAAAGTGGTCCCGCGCGTGCCATTAATCGTTTCTCGCGAGTTGAATGAGGCTGAGCGCGGCGGCAGACTGGTCGCCTTCCAATCCTAAATGAGGTTGCCCCCGTCTCACTTCTTCCCCGTATACGCCACCCGCCAGACCGTTCCCGAACCGTCATCCGTCACCATCAACGAACCGTCCTTAGCGACAGCCACCCCCACGGGGCGGGCCCAGACGTTGCCATCCTTGGTGACGAAGCCCACCAGGAAGTCCTCATATTCTCCGGTCGCCTTGCCGTCCTTCATCGGCACGCGGATGACCTTATAGCCGACACGGCGGGCTCGGTTCCATGAGCCATGCTCCGAGGCGAAGCCGTCGTGATGGTACGCCTCCGGGAATGCGTCGCCGTCGTAGAATGTCAGGTCGAGCGAGGCCATGTGCGACTGCAAGAGTACGTCGGGGACAATCACCTTATCCTTCAGCTCGGGATGCTTTCCCTCGTGGCGCGGATCCTGGTTC
>DATFGJ010000666.1:0-2536 GCA_035249585.1 Lacipirellulaceae bacterium | reverse complement strand
ATCAGCCCGAGCATCGATCAGGGCTCGGGCACGCACACGATTCTGCGCCAGCTCGTGGCCGATCAGATGAAAGTGCCGGTCGATCAGGTGCAGGTGATCGTTGGCGACACCGACACGGCGCCGCGCGACAGCGGCATGAGGGCGAGCCGGATGACGTACGTGGCCGGCAACGCGATCATGGAAGCCTGTGAAAAACTGCGCGAGCGTTTGCTCGATCAAGCGGCGCGGATGCTGGAGAGTCGCGCGGAAGATGTGGAATTCGCCGGCGGCCGGTTTTCACTCCGCCAAGATCCGGCACAGCAACTGGCGCTGCGCCGCGTCGTCACGCAAGCGACCGAGCCGCTCCAAGTGATGGTTTACGAGGATTATCCCTATCCCGAAGATATTTCTTACATTTGCGCTCAGGTGGCCGAAGTCGAGGTCGATCCCGACACCGGTTCGGTCCGCGTGCATCGCTTCGTGAGTGCCCACGACGTTGGCACGATCATCAATCCGATTGCCCACCAGGGCCAGATCGACGGCGCGACGATCATGGGCATCGGGCAAGGAATCATGGAGGAGCTGGTGATGGAAGGCGGCAAGATCACCAATAATAATCTCGGCGATTACAAGTTGCCTTCGGTCAAAGACATCCCGGAGCTGAAAACCGTGCTGGTCAAAACTACCGGCGGCGTCGGGCCGCTCGACTCCAAGCCGATCGGCGAGTTCGCCAACAACGCTCCGCCCGCGGCCATCGCCAACGCCATTGCCGATGCGGTCGGCGTGCGCCTGTTCGAGCTGCCGTTGAAGGCCGAGGCGGTCTATCAGGGATTGAAGCGAAACGAACAAGAGCTTTCACCACAAAGAACACAAAGGTTACAAAGTAGATTCAAAGTAGTGTCATAGAAGGTCGCTGGCGCGCCTTTTTTGTGAACTTTGTGCGCTCTGTGGTTTAATCAATTCTTATGCGGGCACGAGCTCCGGGTCGACGGGATACTGCGACAGGATCTCGGCGCCGTTAGCGGTGACGCGCAGCAGGTGCTCGAGCTTCACTGGATAGTGGTTCACTTCCAAGGCGACGATCATGTTTTCCTCGAGCGAGACCATGTATTTTTCCGGGTCGCCGCCACGTAGCCAGGGTGATTCATAAACGCACAACCCGACGCCGTGATAGCCGTCGAATCCCGGCAGCCGCTTGGCCGCGCCTTTGCCAAAGTGACGAAAGGCTTCCGTGCAGGGTCCCGGCTTAACCAGCTGCAGCGCCTCCTGCAGCGAGTGATAGGCTTCTTTGTAGCGCTGCTTGGTTTCGGCTGTCGGCGTGCCGCGGCTGAAGGTGCGGGCAAAGTCGCTGTAATAGCCGCCCGGCCCAGCGACGGTGGCGTCGCAGATCACCAGGTCTCCTTCCTTGACCACGAGATCGGCGCCCATGGGTTCATTGTGCGGGCGAGTGTCGGCGGTGGAAGAATCGTAGATGGAAATGAATTCACTGCCGGCTTCGAACCCCTGATCCATTAAATAGTCGAGCATGACCCGGCTAAGCTTGTCTTCGGGTGGATCGAAGCGGCGCAGTTCTTCGCGCACGAGGTCGTAGCCGCGTGCTTTGGCTTTGGTTGTCCAGCGTATCAATTGGACTTCGTCAGCGGTTTTGACCGCCCGCGCTTGATTGATCGCCGGCCACCCGTCGACCAGCTGAATGCCGGCGTCTTTCAAGCCGTCGACTGCGGCCAGATTCAAGAAATCCACGCCGACGCGCTCGCCGGCCGCGCCGAGTTGCTTCAAACCGGTGACCGCCTGGTTGACGAAATCCTCGGTCGCCACCGGCGGCCGCATGGAAAACATGTAAGCGTCGAAGCGCAGACTGCGGTAATGGGATTTGCGCGACAGTTCGCGCTGGCAAATCAGCGGCTCGCCTTCGGCGGGCACGAGCGCAAAACGCTGGATTCCGGTGGCGCGCAGGCCGAGCATCATGACCGTATTGGTCGCGTAGCGAACGTTCAGAAAATCCGAGAGCAACAGCGCGCCGAGTTCTTGGCCTTTCATCGCCGCCTGCAGTCGCGCCAATCGTTCCTTCGTCAGCCGCTCCATGTCGACGCCGAATGGGGTGAGATCCGAGTGAAACATTTATTCCTCCTCGTGTAGCTAGAGTTTCGCGTACTGCCAATCTTGCCGGCTGTCAAGATGTTCTCCATAGTTTAGAGTCTACGGTCTAGTGTCTCGGGTTCAACGCAAGACCCAAGACCACGCGTCCCGCGCCGGCTTGACTTTTTTGCTTGGATCACGTTGGAAGTAGGGAACAGAGTAGGAGTTATGGATAAAACTTTGCAGGAAATTGTGACCTTGATCGAAAACGGCACCATCGAGCAGCGCTGCGCGGCATTGGTCGTGCTGGGGGCCCTCAAAGCGAACAACGCCGCGGTGGTGAAGCTGGTCGGGACATTGCTCGATCAACCCAATCCGATGCTGAAAGATTACGCGCTGCGCTACTTCGAGGAAGTCCAGCCGAAGAACAACATCCCCCAGCTGCTTAGGATGCTCGACGACGCCGACAAAGAAATGC
>DATFGJ010000665.1:0-3634 GCA_035249585.1 Lacipirellulaceae bacterium | reverse complement strand
GTCGACGACGATCCGCTGGGCGTTTATCCCGCTGGAGCGGGGGCTGAGCAGAAACGCGGCCACGTTGGCCACCTCCTCGGTTTTCAACGCCTCCTTGCGCAGGGTTGCCTGCTCGGCATACAGGTAGGAATCGACGTAACCCGGAATGCCGGCCGAGGCGGAAGTTTTCAACAGGCCGGGCGATACGGCGTTGAAGCGGACCTGCGAGAAGCGGCTGAACGACTTGGCCAGAAAGGCCAGCGACGAGTCTAGCGCTGCCTTGATGGGGGCCATGTAGCCGTAGTTTTCGCTGGCCATCCGCGTCGTGGAAATCGAAATCGTGACAACGGAGGCATCTGGGGCTAGGAGTTTTTTTAGCGCGTTGGACACTGCGACCAACGAGTAGCAGGAGATATCGAATGCCCGCAGGAATTCGCGTTTGCCCGTCTCGTGGAACGGCTTCATCGTGCCTTCATAATCGGCAAACGCGATGGAATGCACCAGTCCGTGCAGCACGTCATATTTCGCCGCCAGGTCGCCCGCCAGCCGCTCGATCTGGTCCTCCAATTCAACATCGCAGACCAGCACGGGCGAGTCGCCCACCAGCTGCTGCACTTGACCGCGCCGCTCCTCGCTGCGCACCGAATAGATCACCTCGGCGCCCGCCTCGGCTAACACTCGGCTGATGTGCCAGGCGACACTCTTGCGATTGGCCACGCCCATCACGAGGATGCGCTTGCCGGCGAGCTGGAGAAAGTCGGTGCTCATTCGAATTCATGCCAAGCTGTATAACCACAAAGGACACGAAGGGCACGAAGATAACATTCGTTCTTCGTGTACTTTGTGATCTTTGTGGTTAATTATTCTGAATTTGTTGGCTTAGCCATTTTGCACGCGAAGTCGAATGTCACGGCGATCTTGCCATCGACTGTCACTTTGGCGTCCATAAAAAAGGCATCGGCCATGCGTTCGACGAGCTCGACTTCCAGATCGACCGTGTCGCCGGGCCGGACCATCTGTTTGAATTTCACATTATTCATCCGCGTGACAACAGGAACGCCGCCCTGCCCTTCGCGTGCGAATTTCGAAAGCAGCACGGCCCCGGCCTGCATGGCCGCCTCGCACAACAGCACGCCAGGCGTCAGTGGAAACTCGGGATAATGGCCGCGGTACCAGAATTCGTCGCCCGTGAAACGCTTCCGGCCGACAATACGCTTGTCCGACCGCTCCACAATTTGATCGACAAGCAAAAACGGCTCGCGATGCGGGATGGCGGCCGTGATTTGTTCTTTGGACATCGGGTAAAAACCAACTATTTCGTTCAATCGCCAAAGTCTCCCGGTTCCATTCCTATTCCGCAATGATCGAGCGACTGTTTTGCCGCTGTCTTGGAAAGCAACCGTTCCGAATGACAACGTCGAATGAAATGGTAGAAGGCGTCAACCAGTTCACGGCGCTTTGCCTTTAATTCCTCCTTGCCAATCGTGTAACGATCGGGAGCGGCAGATCTCAAATCCTCGCCCGGGTCGTTTGGAAATTCTCGATGGTTTATCATTTCCTCGGCGGTGAAAACTCGAGTGTCATGCTGGCCAATGTATTGTTGTTGTGCGCGAATTCGAGCGTTTTGCCGTCGATCGTATCCGTCAATTACGGCCAGCGCATGTTTCACCTGGGTCTGCCAGAATTCGAGGTTGGCAATGTGTCCGGCAAGTTGATGCGCGTTAAGCGAGGCAAATTTACCGACGGTTTCGGCAACGGTATCCGCGATTTCGATTGTATAAGCCATATTTAGCCCACCAAAGCATTCGCAGACATAAGGCAACTGTCGACTTCATTGGCTACAATCACGCCGTAGTTCATCGCGCCCAGCCAACCACTCATGATGATGCCGACGCTGCCCGCGTGGTACAGGCCCGTGATTTGTTGCGGTAGGGCGCGGCTCACGGCCAATCCTTCGAACTTGGTGCCGAAACTGGCGCCGTTGACGTGTTTGGTGTAGTGCTGGAACGTGACGGGAGTGGATGCTTCGACGTGGTCGATGCGCTGGCGGATGTTGGGCACGTACTTGTCGAGGGCGTCGAGCGTGGTTTCCACGAGGTCGCGTTTGCTGTCCTCGTATTCTTCGCGATTCAGTTTGGCCCAGTCGTCGTAGTTGGCGTTGGTGCTGGAGACGATCAGACACCTTGGCCGGCCTTCGGGGCGAGTGCGCGGGTAGTAAAACGAGTAAGTGCGGCTGGTAATGTCGCGGCTTAAAAGCAGTTCCGTGCGGAAAACCGGCGCGGTCGAGCTGAACAACAGGTCGCCCGTCGATTCGTCGATGTGCTCGTCCGGTTTGAGCGCCATGTAGACTTGCGTGCTGGAATTGTTGAGCCGCACGGCGCGGGCATCGTCGACGAAGCCGCGGTCAAAGTATTCTTCGCCGACGAGTTGAAATACGGTCGCGTTGAGATTGGCGTTCGAGACGACGGAGCGCGTGCGGATGGTGCGGCCGTTCACTTCGACGGCCGACACGCGGCCGCCGTGGCAGTCGACGCGCGCGACGTCGGCCTTAATGCAGATATCGACGCCGCTCTTGCGCAGCTCGCGCTCCATGAGGCCGATGAGCTTGTCGGTTCCGCCTTCGAACGTGAATACGCCCTTCGACATGAAATTCGAGAAGACGATGCCGTAGCTGATCGCCGGGTCTTCGAGCGTGCTGCCGTTGGCGTAGGTGATCGGCTCCATCAGCAAGCGAATGACGTCCTCGCGCCCGGGGAAGAATTTTTCGAACAATTCGCGGGTGGTCATCGACTGCTCATCATAAAAATTCATTCCGCGGGCCGTGTCGAAGAACGCGCTGACGGTTTGCGGATCCAGCTTGAAATCGTGCGTGAGCATTCGCGTAAAGTCCTCGCGGTTAAACGTCGTGGTGAGCGAGAACATCGGGTTGTCGAAGCGGATGTGCTTCAGCTGCACGATCGAATCAGCGATTTCCTGCGTCCAGTAGCGGCGGCAGCTTTTCACCATGCCGTAGGGAAAGCCATGCAGCGAGATATCGAAGATGTGACCGCCCGGCCGCTTGAACCATGTCGCCATGCCGCCGAGCTTGTAATGCTGCTCCAAGAGGAGCACGCTGCGCCCTGCGCGCGCGAGCACATTGGCCGCGGTCAGCCCGGCCAGGCCGCTGCCGATGACGACAACGTCGTACTGGTCCTTGGCGTGTTTGAGAAAATCACGGGGCATCGTCGGGCGTGTGTTGGTTGAGGCGCCAATTAGCCGCGAAGCACAAGGTCGCCAGCCGATCGTCACACTTCCCAGTCTACCGCCGCTCCACCCAGATGATAAAGCCCGCAATAGGCGCGTCGATGACTGTTGGGTGGGGATCTGATTGCCGCGTCGCTCGATAACGCATCAAAAGATGGCGAGCGTCATGCTGAGGAAGTATCACTGATTCGTATCCAACTCCTTCGCTCTGGGCCTGATATTGTACCCACGCCATCCAGGCCTGATCGACGCTTATGTCGAAGTTGCGAGTTCGCGCAACTGGTGTGGCGAAAACGTACGTCCATTTGCCTGCGATTGGATCTTGATGCAGCTCCAGCGTGATCCAATGCTCGCCCGGTTCCAGGTTGATTGAGCGATCGTGGTCCGGAAATCCATCGCGCGGCACATCACC
>DATFGJ010000664.1:0-3239 GCA_035249585.1 Lacipirellulaceae bacterium | reverse complement strand
CCTTCGGCCCGGCGATATGGCAGTGCATATCGACGCCACCCGGCATGACAACCAGCCCGCGGGCATCGATTTCGCGAGTTGGCCGCACCGCCGGATCAATTGGCGCGGCCACGATCTTCCCCTCGGCAATCCACAAATCGCGCACTTTGCCATCAACGCCGTTGGCCGGATCGTAGACGGTGCCGCCGGAGATTCGTATTAAGTCGGTCATCTGTCAGTTTCAAAATACATAAGAACCACGAAGGCACGAAGGACACGAAGTATGCCGCGGATCTTACTAATCGCACGGATCGAAATGCCCGCAAAGAAGTCCGTTCGCTTACGGAGCTCCTTCTTTGTGTCCTTCGTGCCTTCGTGGTAAATCCAATCGATCAGAATTACGCGCTAATTCCCAGCTTCGTCTGCACGCGCTGTTCGATGGCCGTCAGCACGTCAAAGTCGCTCGGATGCGGAGAATCGAACGCCGGCCGGAGCGGGATCGGCACATCGTCCATGCGGTACACTGTGCCGCCGGTGTTGATGCCGTACGTTGCGACGGTGAATGCCACCGTCGCCGCGCGCGTGGTGGGGGTTTCCTTCGTGTCCAGCGTGATCAGCGGAATTTTCGCCATGTGCTCGCGCGCCGGCTGCGAGAAATTCGCCATCGGGTCGCAGGCGATCATCATCGCGCAATCGGCCTCGCCGCGCGCGAGCGTGTCGGCCGTTGTGTACTCGCCCGGATTGAATCGCGGGAAGCCGCGCGCATGATTCACGCCGAACTGATAGCCGGTCCGCCAGGCGACGACGTTGTCGGCGCCGGTGACGTTGCCGTGTCCGCGATTGGGCTTGGCCACAAAGCGGGTGTAGGCGTTCATATCGCGAGTGAGCGCGAGCAACGCCTCGCTGTTGCAGTGTTTGCCGCGAGTCATCGTCAGGCCCATGCCGAAGAAGATCACGCCAAACTTGGCGGCCTTCATCCGCGCCATGACGTCCTGCCACACGGCCAGCTCGACGCCGGTTTGCTTCAGCACGTCCGCCGCATCCAGCTCGATGCCCTTGGCCAGTGCGCGCAGCGTCCACAGGGCCTCGAAGTCGCAGCGCGGCTTGATCTGGATGAAGATGTCCGCCGCTTTCGCGCTCTTAGTGCGCCGCACGTCGACAATAACGCAGGTGCGGTCTTTGCGACCGTTGGGCAGAAACATGCCCTTGGGCATGAGGCTGTACTTGGTGAAATGCCGCGGGTGACTCTCGGCCGGGTTCGAGCCCCAGAACATGATCAGGTCGCCGCGGTTGGCCACCTCGCCAAGCGAACACGTCACTTCGCCCACGCCCTGAAAGGCCATGCCCGACGGCCCGTGACAGACGCTGGTCGTTGTATCAATCGTGCCGCTGATCCAGTCGACAATGCTCACGGCCACGCGCTGCGCCTCGCAGGGCGAGTCGCTGAGGCCGTAGACGATCGGGTATTTCGCTGACGTCAGCAGCTCCGCCGCCAGCTCGTAACCGTCTTCGAGCGGCGCCGGCTGACCCTTGATGAGGCAACTCGGCCGGTCGTCGATGTGATGATTGAGAAACCAGGCCTTGCCCAGGACGCAGGCCCGCTTGGCCTCCGTGATGTGGTTGTCCTTTACTGTGAGATCGATGTCATCGCACACGCAGCCGCAGAACGTGCAGGTGGCATCTTGGACGACTTTTAGTTCGGAAACACTTGCCATGCCAACATTGTAGCAGGCACGCTCCGGGTGCCGTAGCGGCATTAGCGTGTCGTTGCCAATTCGCGAGACTGCTGCGGCACACGGAGTGTGCCTGCTACTTGATCACTTCCAGCTGCACATCCAAACCCTTGCTCGTCGGCATCCCGGAGCCGTGCGTATCGCCACCCATGAGGCGGCTCGAAATGTCGCCGTAGGCGATGAATAAGATGCCCTCGGGTAGCTCGTCTTTTTTCGCGGGCGTGACAGCTACTTCCACGACCTGCCCATGCTCGCTGGTAAGCCGCACGCGATCGCCCTTCGCGAGACCCAGCCGCTCCATATCGCCAGGCGCCACTTGCAGCGTGTTGATCTCCGTCTGGTACTTCTCTTGGAATTTCCCTTCGCTGATGCCGCAACCTTGGTCGCTCGTTCGGCCGGGGATGAGAATGAACGTTTCGGGCATGTTATCGGTGCAGATTCATCAGTGGCCGTCGGGTGCATTAGGACGGTTCGGATATTACCGATAGGCCTGTCAAACCTGAATAATCGGCTGCATTGTGCGTAATCAATGGTGCGCCGCAAGACAATGCCGTTGCTGCGACCCATGCATCGGCGTGCGTAATGAGCCGACCTGCCTTGCGTGACAACTCATGAACTTCAGCCCATCGCTGGCACAATTGCCTGTCGACAGGGTAAAAAACAAAGCGTTGCAGATGGCGCTCCATTCGCGACCTGCGGTCTGCTCCCCAGCGTCGCGGCAGCGCCCACTCATCGAGCTCGGCAACGCTTACGAAGTAGACGACGAGAAGCTTGCCAACCAAGTGACGGCGATAGCCGGCTGCTCGCGTATCGCCCTTAAACCAAAACGATATCACGTCGGTGTCAACAACCACAGATTCCATTACATTGCCGCGTCACGACGCGAAGTCCTCAAGGCGCCGAGGAAGTCATCAATAGTTTCATCATCCGGCCAAAAATCGCCGAGCAGAACATCCGGATCATCGATTGGTGACACGCCTTGCTGGGCGGCCAACGCTTGTAGATCCAGGTGGCTTTTCAAAGGGTAAGGCGGTAAGCCAACTGAGCCCGCCGATACGTCGTGCCACGATGTCGGTTCCGTGTTCATGCGGTATCCTTGAGTTTGTGTAAACAGGTTCTTAATTGTGTTCGGCGGTCATGTGTAGGGCAAGCTGTTTAGGCTAAGTGCCTGGGAGCGGCCAACCTTCGATCGTCCATCCGCGTGCCAAATTATACGCCTCTACAAGCGTTGCCAGCCGCTCGCGGGAAATCTGTGCCCGCGCATCTTCGGGCAGCGCATCCTTGAGCAGCCGGGCCGGCAGTGTGTCTTCGGCCGGCGTCCATCCGGCCAGGATATTGAACCGCTTCTTCGTCGCCACGATGCGCGCCGCCTTGGTACGAAGCTCCTCGGACGTGACATCCCAACCAGTGACCAGCCCCAGCATCTCGGCCGCCTCGGCGTAGAAATCGCTGAACACGCCGCGCAGGAACTTGCACAGGATCAACGAATCCATAAGAGCCGCTTTGTTTTCGGTTTCGATCGCCAGC
>DATFGJ010000663.1:0-7394 GCA_035249585.1 Lacipirellulaceae bacterium | reverse complement strand
CCATTTGGTGCCCGGCGGCGAGGCATCGACGGTTTTGATGATCTTGCTCGTTGAACCCGAAACATCCGCCAACTCGAACACCTCGCGCGGGCATTCGGGATGGACCAGGATCTTAATGCCTGGGTGCTTCTCGCGGAACAGCCGAACGTGTTCCGGTCGAAACATCTGGTGCACGCTGCAGTGGCCTTTCCAGAGAATCACTTTGCTCGAGGCCAGTTGCTGTTCGCTGTTGCCGCCGAGCAAGTCGGCGTACGGATCCCAGACGGGCATCTGGTCCAGCTTGATGCCCATGCCGAGCGCTGTGTTGCGGCCGAGGTGCTGATCAGGGAAGAACATGACACGGCTTGTGCGCGCGAATGACCAGCGCAGCGCGGCCTCGGCGTTTGACGATGTACAAACGATGCCGCCGTGCCGACCGACGAACGCCTTCAAGCTCGCGGCCGAGTTGATGTACGTGACCGGCGTGATGTCGTCGGTGTCGATGACTTCGCTCAACTGATCCCAGGCACCCTCGATCTGATCGATCGCGGCCATGTCGGCCATCGAGCAGCCTGCGGCCATGTCGGGCAAAATCACAGGCACGCGAACGCCATCGCGTTCAGCCAGCTTCGCCGGCCGGTTCGCCAGGATGTCGGCCGTCTCGGCCATGAAATGGACGCCGCAAAACACAATGTAGCGGCAGTCCCGGCTCTCCGCCGCGTGCTGGCTGAGGCCGTAGCTGTCGCCGCGAAGGTCGGACAGGGCAATGACCTCGTCCTGCTGATAATGATGGCCAAGGATCAATAGCCGTGGCCCGAAGTCGTCGCGAATCCGCTGGATCCGCGCAGTCAACTCCGTGTTCTCCAGCGATTTGTAGGGCTGGAGCTCGAAGCGGGGCGCCGGCGTTTCAATGGCAACGGTCATGGATGAGTGGCGAGGCAGTAGGACGGTCAAGTGTTCAGAGAATTATACAAGCACGCGACGCAAGCATCGAGATGCTGTCATTCTCGCGGCAGCAGCTCAAAGCTAGCGGCTGCTGGGCCGGTTGGGCGAAGTTTATCGCTTGCTCATGTCGATAAGGCAATACGTGTGACGGCGCCGATGGTGCTTAACGCTCGGAACGACCGCATGGAAAAGATGACGCCCGATCCAGTCGCCGGAGCTGCAGCTGTCGCACCGCCCGCTGCCAACGATCCGCTGGCCAAGCTGCCTACTTACGCACGCGGGCTGCTGCAAATCGAGGTTCCGGTCACTGTGACGCTTGCTGCCCAGCGCAAGCCGATTCAAGAGATCCTCGAGCTGGGCCCAGGCTCCATCGTGAAGTTCGAAAAGACGTGCGACGAGCCACTTGAGCTGGCCGTTGGCGATCGCGTCATCGCGACCGGCGAAGTCGTCAAAGTGGGCGACAAGTTCGGACTGCGCGTCGGCTGTCGGCAGTAGGGCCGCCGGGCCTGGCTGAGTTCGCTCGGTCCGAGCCAAGTCTTCCCGGACATCGTTCGGGCCCGCGGCAGCTGCTATTCGCGGGCGCCAACATCCCCGGCCGCCAACAAAAAAACCTGCCCCGAACTTGCGTCCGGGGCAGGTGTTGATCACGCAGTTTAGCTGCTGGCGTTAGCGAACGAAGCTCGTGCGAACCACGTTGCGCTCGCGGGCAACCTTGGCCGAGGGATCAGCCATCGGGCGTGGCGGAATCGGGCGGATCGAAGCGCCAGCCTCGGCCGGAGCGGCCGGAGCGGACTCGTCAGCCTCGTGGACACTACCTTCGTGGTGGTAGGTGCCGTTACCGTTGCAGCAGCCGTTGCCGTAGCAGCCGCAGCTCGGTTCGCAGCAGCTGTTGCCACAACCGCAACCACCGCAGTCGAACAGGCCGAACAGGCCGTCGAAGAATCCACAGCCATCGTTGCAGCAGCCAGAGCCGCAGCCGTTGCCGCAGCAGCCGCTTTCGCAACCGCAGCAGGCTTCTTGCTGGCAGCAGCAAGAAGGTTCTTCACAGCAGCAGCCGTTGCCGCAACCGCGATTGCAGTCGAACCAGCCGAACAGGCCGTCGAACAGACCGCAGCCATCGTTGCAGCAGCCAGACCCGCAGCCATTACCGCAGCAGCCGCTTTCGCAACCGCAGCAGGCTTCTTGCTGGCAGCAGCACGAGGGTTCTTCGCAGCAGCAGCCGTTGCCGCAACCGCAACCGCCGCAGTCGAACATGCCAAACAGGCCGTCCAAGAATCCACAGCCATCGTTGCAGCAGCCAGAGCCACAGCCATTGTCGCAGCAGCAGCTTTGTTCGGCGCAGCACGACTTCTCGCAGCAATTGCAGCTGGGCTCGCAGCCACAGCCGCAACCCGAGCCGAGCATGCGATCTAGCATGCCATGGCCGAAGCTTTGGCTTGCCAGGGCAGTGCTCAGCGCGAGCGCTCCCAAAAAGTTCCACTTCATCGCTCGTCGTCTCCTATAAGTTGAAACCACCCCCGAGCAGTAGGATTGCCGACTTCCGGCAACGCGCGATGCCGCCCCACGCCGAACGTGTGTCGGTCGTGACGACGGACGCATGGGCCTACGCCGTTGTAGGTAGGCAAGTGCGGCGTAAGGGGCACTTAATAAGTGCCGGGAGTCGAAATCCAGGCGGGCTGCTTTGGGGGGTTCCCACGGTGGGCGTCAACACCAGTCGAGCCAATCCTTGGCTCGAAAAAGTCCGGGCCGGTAGGTTGACGCGCAGACTGATTGCCGCAAGAAGCACGCGGGTGCATCGCATGCGACACCCATCGTATCGGCCGCGCGCAGAAGAGCGCTTGAATGCGAGGCTAAGTAATTTTCCCCCGAAGGCTTAACGCAACTTTTAGGTTGAGTCTGCACACGGCGAAAAGTGGCGAGCCGCTGACGTTTCTGTCGGTGGTAAGGCCCGCTGATGGTGGAGTTGCGTGCCGTTTGCTATAGTTAGGTAAAGCCTGCCGGCAACTGTGAACCGACAACAGCAAGCCGACGTATCCTTGCCACGGCGCTTCGCCCCACCCAATCCCGCCTCGATACCTCCGCCGCACCTTGCCGGCACCACTAGATTGTCGGTAGGGTAAAGTCTAACGGACAGGCAAAATGTGACTGGGTTGTCCGCCCTCGTTCGATCATTCATCGCGAGATTCGCCACGATGAGAACTTCGCACCTTGTACACTGTTTATGTCTTCACGTTGGCGCATGCGTCCTGTCGACCTCTGCGGTCGTAGTCGCACAAGAAAGCGCCTCGATTGACCCGCTCGACTGGCCGAACTGGCGCGGGCCGCAGCAAAACCGTGTCTCCACCGAAAAACAACTCATTGAGAGCTGGGACCCCGAAGGCGGCGAAGGCAGCAACCTGCTTTGGAAGAGCACCGAGATGGCCGGCCGCTCGTCGCCGATCGTTCTACGCGGCAAGATTTACACAATCGTTCGCGATCAACCGGAAACCGAGAACGAAGGTGAAAAGGTCGTCTGCGCCGATGCCGCGACCGGTGAGATCGTCTGGCAATATCGCTTCAATGTTTATTTGTCGGACGTGCCCGATACACGCATCGGCTGGTCATGCCTGGCCGGCGATCCGGAGACCGGCCGCATCTATTGCCAGGGCGTAAGCGGGTACTTCTGCTGCCTCGAAGGCGACACGGGCAAATTGGTGTGGGACCGCAGCCTGCACGAGGAGATGGGCCTCATTTCCACGTATGGCGGCCGCACGAATGTGCCATTCGTGTTCGAGGACACCGTGCTCGTGAATGCCGTGGTCGTTGGCTGGGGCGACGAACCGAAATGGGGCGGCCTAGCGCGGCCGGCCCACCGCTATATGGGCTTCGACAAGGCGACCGGCGAATTGCGCTGGCTCAACGGCACCAGCATCAGTCCTTTCGATACGACCTACAGCACGCCAACCGTGATGCCGATCGGCGGGCAGCAAGCTGTGGTGTTTTCATCTGGCGACGGCGAGGTCTGGGCGATTCAGCCGCGCACCGGCAAGCACATCTGGCACTATCCGTTATCGCGAGCCGGTATCAACGTGTCGCCACTGGTGGCGCCGAACGGCCGCGTCTACGCCAGCCACAGCGAAGAGAACATGTTCGGCAACTCGATGGGCGCTGTGGTGGCGCTGGATGGCACCAAGTCGGGGGACCTCAGCGGAAGTGAGCTGTGGATGCACTTGCAGGTAATGGCCGGCAAAAGCTCGCCGGTGCTGTACGACGGTCGGCTGTACGTTGTCGACGATCGGGCGGCGCTTTTCATTTACGATGCCAACAGCGGCAAATTGATCCAGCGCAAGAAGGTCGGCAACGTGATGCGCAGCACGCCGCTTATAGCGGACGGCAAAATTTATTTGTGCACCAACAACGGCCAGTGGTGGATTCTGCGGCCGACCGAACGCGGCGTCGAAGAAGTCCACAAGCTGCGGCTCAGCGGCGATGAAAGCGACGGCTCGCCGATTGTCTCGCACGGGCGGATTTACCTGCCCACATCGCAAGCCATGTATTGTCTCGCGCTTCCGGATCAAACACCCTCGGCGGATCCAATTCCGCCGCAGCCGAAAGAAGATCCTGTTACGGACAAGACGCCCACGGTCGCACAGCTCATCCCGTACGACATCTTGCTCAAGCCGGGCGGCGAGCAGTCGTACCGCGTGCGATTGTTCAACGCGCGCGGACAACATTTGCGCGACGTGCCGGCAAGTGAAGTGCAATTCGCAGTCGACGGCCCTGGCGCCATCACACCCGACGGCAAGTACACGGCTCCGACAGATGTTGGGCACGAGTGCGCGCTGGTGATGTGCAAAGTGGGCAGCCTCTCAGGTTCCTCGCGCGTGCGGATCACGCCGCCGCTGCCTTGGAACTTTGATTTCAACCAGGCTCAAAACGTCCCGCTCACCTGGATCGGCGGCCGTGTGCGTTGGGAAGTCCGCGAAGGTGACGGCGGCGACAAATACATCGCCAAGAAAACGGTGCTGCCGACTCCGAAAGACCCCAAGAATAAACTCGGCACGCGCAGCTTCGTCTGGATGGGCCCGATTGACTTGAACAACTACACGATCCAGGGCGACGTGCTTCTCACGGAAGTCGACGGCCGCATTTCCGACGTGGGGCTAATTAACAGTCGCTACCAGCTGACGATCCGTGGCCGCAACAAGAAGCTACGTCTTGACAGCTGGCCGCCGAGCGATTTTCGCACGCAGGCCGAGGCCGATTTTGAACCTGAGCCGGGCGCCTGGTACACGCTCAAGCTCACGGTTTCAGCCGAAGCCGATAAAGCCGTCTGCCGAGGCAAAATCTGGAAGCGGGACGCGGCTGAGCCGGAGGACTGGACCGTCGAGATGACCGACCACGCGCCGAACCTGCAGGGAACGCCAGGCGTATACGGAAACACGCCGGACGCCGAAGTGTATCTGGACAACGTTCGTGTTACGCCTAATAGCTGAGGGATTTTATGTGAATCACAGAGAACACAAACTTCACAGGGAGCGTTTATTCGATGAGTCGCCCTTTGTCTTCTTTGTGACCTTGGTGGTGCATTCATTACCTCGAGTGAGCATAACGGTATGATAAAGCAAATAACTCGGTTCGCGTTTGTTGTTTTTGTCGGCATTGGTGCATACACGGTCATTGCCGCCGACTCGAGCGATAACTCTGCGACTCCGAACGCGGATTGGAATCAATGGGGCGGCTCGCCTCAGCGCAACAACACGCCCGTCGGGCACAACGTTCCCACCGAGTGGGAAATCGGCGAGTTCGACTATCGCACCGGCGAATGGGACTCATCCACGGCCAAGAACATCAAGTGGGTCGCCCGGCTCGGCTCGCAGACCTACGGCAACCCGGTGGTCGCCGGCGGCAAAATTTTTGTGGGCACCAACAACGGCGGCGGCTGGCTCAAGCGCTATCCCGGCAGCGGCCAGGAAGCCGTCGATTTGGGCTGCCTGCTGGCCTTCGACATTAGCGACGGTAAATTCCTCTGGCAGCACAGCAGCGAGAAGCTGCCCACGGGCCGTGTGCACGACTGGCCCGAGCAGGGTGTGTGCAGCGCGGCCTATGTCGACGGCGATCGCGTTTATTATGTCACCAACCGTGGCGAAGTGCGCTGCGTCGATACGGAAGGCTTTCACGACGGCGAAAACGACGGCGAAGTCAAGGATGAAGAAGAGTTCGCCAAGGCGCGGGCAGACGTTGCCAACGCGCCGTATGACATGAAGGAGGAAGCTGACGTCGTGTGGAGCTACGACATGATGAAAGAGATGGGCGTCTCGCAGCACAACATGGCCAGCTGCTCGCTCACCGGCGTAGGCGATTTGCTCTTTGTGTGCACGTCGAACGGCGTGGATTACGAGCACAACTACATCCCTGCCGCCGATGCTCCCAGCTTTTTCGTCATGAACAAGGACACCAAGGACATTCTTTGGACCGATAAATCGCCGGGCCTCAACATTTTGCATGGCCAATGGTCGTCGCCCGCATACGGCGAATTTAACGGCGTGGCGCAAGTGCTGTTTGCGGGCGGCGACGGCTGGCTCTACAGCTTCGCCCCCGAAGGGGACGGCAAAGGCAATGGCAAGCTTCTGTGGAAGTTCGACTGCAACCCGAAGACGTCGTTTTACACGGTGAGCGGCAAGGCCACGCGGAATCACCTTATCGGCACGCCTGTCGTATACGAGGGCCTAGTCTATGTGGCCGTCGGCGAAGATCCCGAGCATGGCGAAGGCGTTGGCCACCTGTGGTGCATCGATCCGTCAAAGTTTGTCGACGGGCGCGACGTCAGTCCAGAATTGGCGTTCAACTCGAAGGACCCGAATACGCCGATCGCGCATAAGCGGCTGCAAGCGGTTGTTGAAGAAGAGGGTGATTTCGCCCGTGCGAACCCGAATACCGCAGCGGTCTGGCATTACAGCCAGGTGGATCGCAACGGAAACGGCAAGATGGAATTCGAAGAGACGATGCACCGCACTGTGGGCAGCGTTGTCATCAAGGATGATATTCTCTACATCGCCGATTTCAGCGGCTTGTTTCACTGCCTCGACGCCAAGACCGGCAAGCCGCACTGGACCTATGATATGCTCTCTGCCACTTGGGGCTCGCCGCTGGTTGTCGACGGCAAGGTGTATATCGGCGACGAAGACGGCGACGTGGCGATCTTTCGCCATTCGGCCGATCCGAAGGTTGCGATGAAGGGCGAGGAGGGCGACATGACCCCTCATTACGGCGAAATCAACATGGGCAACAGCGTGTACAGTACGCCGATTGTGGCAGGAAATGTGCTGTATATCGCCAACAAGTCGCACTTGTTTGCGATTGTGAATCAAAGCGAGTAAGTGAATTGCCAACGGACAGGACTTTACTCGTAGTGACGAGGAGAGAAAGATGAGAGATGAATGTCTCGATCCGATCTGCTCATCCTTCATCCTTTATCTTTCATCCTTTGT
>DATFGJ010000662.1:0-6522 GCA_035249585.1 Lacipirellulaceae bacterium | reverse complement strand
CGAGGCTATGATCCGGCCCGCGATTTTCCACAATACGCGGGCTACAAGGTGCAGCGCGCGGAGGTGCTTCCTGGCCAGCCGCTGCAATGGACGGATGTAAAAGTGTACGACGGCCAGCGAAAGAGTGTCGAAACCGGTGATGACCTTGGCACGGTCGTGTCGTCCTACGTGCTGAACGTTGCCAAGAAAGGCGGGCTCTATGCGAGAATCGCACAGTTCTGGCCGCCGCTAATGGAAGACGTAGTCGATCAGCGCTATCTGGTCGATGTGCTTGCGCTGCCATTGCCACCGCTGGTCGGCCGCAACTGGGGCTCCGATGCGACGCATCCGGATATCCCGCTGCTTGAAGATACGCCTCCGCTGGAAGACGAGCTGATGCCGCTCGAGGACGAACAGCCGACGGAAGAACTGGCAGCTGATTCGGAAGTAGACGAGTTTCGCTCGGCCGATCCCACCCAGACGTTTGGCGGCTACGGCGGTGAGCGGAGCGGACTGGGCGGGCCATATGGCGGCGGACGCGAACGCGGTTACGGCAACCCATACGGTCCAGGCGGCGGCGCGCGAGGCTATGGAAACCCGTACGGTGGCGGTGGAGGGCGAGGCTACGGTCCTCCTGGAGGTGGTGGAGGGCGAGGTCGCGCCTACGGCATGGGTGGCGAGCGCGGTGGCATGGGTGCTTACGGCGGCGCGGGACGCGGCGGCTACGGCGGGATGGGCGGGGGCGTCCGAGCGGGCAATCAACCCACAACCTTGCCGCGCGGCGTCGATTTCTGGCTGCTGCGTTTCTTCGACTTTTCTGTCGAGCCGGGCAAGAAATACAAGTACCGAGTCCGGCTCGTGCTGTCGGATCCAAACATGGGGCCTGGCATTGAGAAATCGATGCTGGCGCCTGCCGTCCAAGATCGGCTGGCAAAACTAGCACAGAAGGCGAAAGCCAATAAGAAGTCGATACCTCAAATCCGCTACGTCGACGATTGGAGCGAGCCATCGCGCACGGTCGGCATCCCCATCGCTGGAAGCATCAAGCTGGCTGGGGTCAAGCCGCCAGCGGCCGGTAGAGCTAGCGATGAGCCTACCGTGACGCTGCTTGTCGAATCGTTTGAGGTCGACGCCGGCGGCAACGCGATCCAAGCCGAGGCCCTGCGTGATTCGGTTCGCCGCGGATACGTCGCCAATTTCGTCGAGAGGGACCAGAAGTATCTTGGTCCCGGCGGCCTTTGGATCGACGAGCTTGACTCGTTCAATTTCTTTACTGGGATGACCGTCGTCGACATGAGCGGCGGCGAAACACTCGGTAGAGATACTACCGCGCCGTCGCGCGTGCTCATCATGGACCCTGCCGGCGAGCTGCATATCCGCAGCGAAATGGATGACAAGGAGGCAGTCACCAATCACAAGTTGATCTTTGAAGAAGACAAACGCCGCGGTCGGGAAGACGAAATGGGTTCACCCTATGGCCCGCGCGGCGGTGAATACGGCCCGCCCGCCGGTCGCAACCGCGGTTCGTAATTCGATTTGCCGGACTGCTACAGTTTACTCGCCGCGGCTAGCGGTCCCGGACCAGCTCGACCAGTCGTCGCGGCGACCGGCGCCCGCCGTCCGGCTATTGTTTTCGATTCGAGACTCCATCTATTCATGCGCTGCTGCCAAGCCAGCAGTCGCATGTCGCGCGTCGTGGCGGTCGATCACTCGCCGCGTCCGGGAAAATGGGCTTGACCCCGTCCGAGGGCCCCGGTAATTTCCCGCTTCTCATCTGCCGGGAACTGAGCGCCATCTCGTGAATTTGCTTACTTTTCGTGGAGGACGTGCGGACGTTCTCGATCGTGGTGCGTGCCAGTTCCGCCTTATCGGAAAGCTCGACGCGTTCCAGAGTAGTTAGCGGCCGCGCCCATGGTTTTACCCGCCGTGGAGAGCCGCTGCAAATCCAACACACGCTGCGCCTGCGCGAACGCGAAAAACGCATGACAAGGAGAAGCGAGTTGAGCGCCAAACAAATGCGATTTATTGTGCTTGTGGCCTTGGCGCCATTGGCGTCGTTGTCTGTCGCACAGAGCTCCACCGGGGCGGCCCCGGCCGCTTCGGCGAGGGCTGGTTCGCCGGCGGATGCCGCCGCGCGCCAACCTCTTGCGCGCGCCGACGTCGACCTTCTGCTGCGCCAGGCTCGCAGCGCAATTCAACAAGGGCAACTCGAGCAAGCCGAGTCGCTGCTGTCTCGCGCCGAAAGCGCTCGCATTCACTACTCACTTTTCTACACAGGACCGACGCCGACTTCGGTGCGCCGTGAGTTGAACCGCGCTCAGCGCTCGCAGCGGGCGGGCAGCAAGTCGCGTGGCACATCCGAATTCACCAGCGGTTCGCAGGCCCCAACTGATCCGTTCTTGTCGCGGAATCAGGCCATGGAACAAGCGGCCGCCGCCGCTCAAGCGCCTAGCGCACAAATGTCTCAGGGCGGACTCTCCGCGGAGAGCATTCCAGGTCGACTGCCGGAGCTCGGTTCCGAGGCAAGCGCTCACCCGGGTGAGCCGGTGGCAAATCCGTTTGCAACGTCGCTGGCGCCCGAAGGAATAGCTACCCGACCAGCCGGACATCCAGAGGTTGAACTCGCGGGCACTACGACCGACCGGGCCGCTGCGCCAATTGCCGAGACTGGAGCCAACTCGCCATGGCCGCTTCCCAACGGGCAAGCTCCGCCTGCCCTGCCGGCCATCTCGATCAGAACGGATGCCACTTCTGGCCTCGCGCCGCGCGCGCCCAATCAAGTCGGCGCCGAATTAAGCGGCGCTCCGTCCGAGGAGCCGTCCAAGCAACAAGCGCTCGCGCACTTGCAGGCGGCCCGCGCGGCATTAACGTCGGGCGACATCGAACTGGCCACGAAGCTTAGCCGCGCGGCCAGCGAAATCGGCGTGCCCGAATCGCAATTCTTGCCCGATGAAGATCGGCCCTCGCTCTTGGCGTGGGACATTGAGCGTGCGCGGCGGAATGGAATTGGCCCTCAGCCTGCCGCCGCGAGTTCGGCACAAGCCGCCTCGCGTTACGAAATGCCGCTTGGAACGCCAACGAATGGCATGCCGGCGTACCCGGAGACTCAGACGCAAGCAACCATGTCCGATGCGGCGGCCAGCGGCGCCGAGCGCTGGGCCGCATTGCCCGATCCACTCACATTGCCGCAGGAATCGCCGGCGGCCACAAATTCGCCGGCCTCGCCAGGGGATCTAGGCCTGGCTCAACAGCCGGCGCCGCCCGCGTTTGCAGAATCCACGGAGCAAGGACCCCCCAACCAGGCGACTCAATTGCTCGAATCCGGCGAAGCGGCGTTGGAGCAGCACGACCGTGATGCGGCACGCGAACTATTCGGGCAGGCGCATTCGCTGCGCGAGCAACTCACGGGCGCCGACCGAGAGCGCTTGCAGGACCGGTTGCAAATGCTCGCCGCCGAGCCAGTCGATACGACCATTACGCCGCGAAAGACTGACGAACCGTCCCCGCAGTTCGTAGCACAAAACTTCGCGGCGCCCTCCGACCAGCCGATGTCGACAGAAGCCGAGTCCGCGAGCAGCGCAGCGGAGGAACAAACTCCGCCTTCGTCGCTTCTTGAACTGACCGACGAGAATCAAAAGGTGCTGGCTCGACAACTTTCGACGGAGGTTGGCAAGCGCCAGTCGGAAGCGCAGCGGCTTCGCGATGAAGATCCGGAGCGGGCGCTGACCATTCTGCGCGAAGCGCAGCAGTTGGTCGAGCGGTCGAAGCTGCCGGAGTCGACTCGCCGCGAGCTATTAAGCCGGATCGACATTACACTCGGCAAAACGCAGAAGTACATCGAGGACAACCGCGCGGAAATCGATCTCGACCAGCGCAATGAGGCCGTGCTGGGCGAAGTCGAGCGCCGCCGTGAGGCGAAGCTGAAAGTCCAGCAGAAGACGGCCGAGCTAGTCGACGAATTCAACCGGCTCCGCGACGAGCAGCGCTACGCGGAAATGGAAATCGTTTCGATGCGCCTTATGGAGCTTGCGCCTGAGGACCCTGTGACCGTGCAGTTGCGTCAACAGGCAAAGTTCATTCGCCGCACCATGATGAACAACCAGCTGATGGATGAAAAGGAAGGAAGCATCTGGAGACAGCTCGACGCGGTAGAGCGCGCGGCGATCAACCAGGTGGCCGAGGACGGCAAGGAGGTGCATTTCGCCAAAGAATGGCCCGACCTGGTGAAAGACCGCAAAGGTACGAAGGACCGTACCGAGCGTCGCACCGAGCGCGAGCTGGAGATCGAGCGCCGGCTGAAGACGCCCGTTATGCTGCGCTACGAGGAGACGCCGCTGAGCGAGGTGATGGAAGGCTTGTCTCAGCTCACGGGCGTCAACATCCACCTCGATCCGCGCGGTTTGAACCAGGAAGGCGTCAACAGCGATACGCCCGTCACGGTGACGCTCAGCAAAGAGATCTCGCTCAAGAGCGCGCTCAACTTGATCCTCGAGCCGCTGCATTTGACGTACGTCGTCACGGATGAGGTGCTCAAGATCACCAGCGAGCAGCTGCGCGACGGCGAGCTGATCACCAAGCCGTACAACGTCGCCGACCTGGTGATTCCGATTCCGAATTTCGTGCCGACCAACAACATCGGCCTGCAGGGGCTGATCAACGACGCGCACGCGGCCATGGGGTATGGCAATGGGCTGGGTCCTGGCGGGCCTGCCGTTCTGGTCGGCGGCCGAAACAATCAGAACATGGGCGCCGGCGCCAACGATCACGTCCTGGCGCAGCAGATGAACGCGGCGGCCCCGCACGGTCTGTCGCCGACGACAGTGCCGATCGGTTCCGGCCCGGGCGGCATGGGCGGCGGCGCCAATGCCGACTTCGATTCGCTGATCGACCTCATCGTCTCCACCGTTTCGAGTGAAACGTGGGCCGAGAACGGCGGCGGCGAAGCGGAAATCCGCCCCTTCCCCACGAACCTGAGCCTGGTGATCAGCCAGACACAAGCCGTGCACGAAGAGATCGCCGACCTGCTTGAGCAGCTTCGGCGGCTGCAGGATCTGCAGGTTACGATCGAAGTGCGCTTCATCCGTCTGAACGACCGCTTCTTCGAGCGCATCGGCATCGACTTCGACATGAATATCGAGGACCGCACGATTGGCACGGCCGACCTGGTCCCCGGCTTCCCGTATGAACCGGGCCGGCAGAGCGCGGTCGTTGGCTTCCAGCAATCGGTGTTGCCGACCAACCCGTTCCCGAATTACACGGCCGACCTCGACATTCCGTTCCGTCAGCCGA
Source organism: Lacipirellulaceae bacterium (assembly GCA_035249585.1). Classification (GTDB taxonomy): domain Bacteria; phylum Planctomycetota; class Planctomycetia; order Pirellulales; family Lacipirellulaceae; genus JABDGM01. The sequence continues at coordinate 1,254 of DATFGJ010000662.1, read as the reverse complement.
GCTTCGACCTGGCCGTTCCGCCGGTGTTCAGCGGTTTCGGCGGGCAGGCTGCGAGTTTCGGGTTTGCGATTCTTAGCGACATCGAGGCTTACTTCCTGATCGAGGCCGCGCAAGGTGATCAGCGCACGAACATCCTCAACGCGCCCAAGGTGACGCTGTTCAACGGTCAGCAGGCGTTTGTCGCTGACTCGATCGCGCAACCGTTCGTGATCGGCGTGATCCCCGTGGTGGGCGAGTTCGTCGCCGCACAGCAGCCGGTGATCGTCGTCCTCAATGAGGGCACGATGATGACGATCCAGGCTGTCGTCTCGGATGACCGGCGGTACGTTCGCCTCACAGTCGTGCCGTTTTTCACCGAAGTGGGCGACGTGCAGGAGTTCACGTTCGAAGGCTCGACTTCGACCACCAATTCCAGCAGCGCGCGGGACGATGATGATGACGGCAAGAACGAAGAGGAAGAGGAAAGCGACGAGACGGTGCGCAGCGGCGTGACCGTGCAGTTGCCGGCGTTCCAATTCGTCACCGTTGTGACGACCGTCAGCGTTCCGGATGGCGGCACCGTGCTTTTGGGCGGCATTAAGCGCCTCTCCGAGGGCCGGAACGAATTCGGCGTGCCACTGCTTTCCAAGGTGCCTTACATCAACCGGCTGTTCCGCAACATCGGCATCGGCCGCGACACCGACAGCCTCATGATGATGGTCACGCCGCGGATCATCATCCAGGAAGAAGAAGAAGAACGCCTGGGCATCGCGGTGCCGTAAGGTTGAGGGTTGAGAGCCGAGAATTGAGAGAGCTCCAGAGCTTGGGGCGCTTGCGGTTTAGCCCCTGTGACGCTCCAATGGCGCGATGTCCGCACTTTCACGCCGCTGGATTGCTGTTGGCGCGCTCATCGGTGCCCTGGGCGTAGGGTTCGGCGCTTTTGGCGCTCACGTTCTGCCAAAACACTTGGAGCGGCTCGGTTACTCGGGCGACGACCTTTCGCGCCGACTTGAAATCTTTGAGACGGCAATCCGTTACCAGTTGCTTCATGCGATTGCGCTGGTCTTCACCGGATTGTCGCTGGATCGCCGCGACGTGGCCTCGTGGCGATTCGCGGCCTGGGCCTTCGTAGCTGGCATCATTCTGTTTAGCGGCTTACTGAAGGTGATGACGTTCGCAAGTCCGTCGTGGAACTGGCTCGGCATGGTCGTCCCTGTCGGGGGCGTTTCAATGATCCTGGGCTGGCTTGCGCTCGCGATCGGCGCGCTGCGAAAG
>DATFGJ010000661.1:0-8697 GCA_035249585.1 Lacipirellulaceae bacterium | reverse complement strand
GCCAGTGGTCTGGCGTCGCGATACCTATAACGTCGATGTCCTTACGATTGATAAGCTCGCGGAAATCGCCGTATGCGGCGCAACCTTTGTAGAGCCTACCTGAATGTTGGCTGTAATGGGCGTCGATCTTGGACTTGGCTGCACTTAAGTGCCGTGCATCCACGTCACAGACGGAAATGATTTGGGCGTCGGGACAGCGGAAGACATGATCGAAATTCCATCCGGCCCCGTGTCCACCGCAACCAATGTATCCATAGCTGACTCGGTTGCTGGGCGCCGCAAGGCCATCGCGGCCCAAGGCAGTTGAAGGGATGATCCAAGGACCGACTGAATTTCCTGCTGCGACCGCCGTCAGACTCTTTAGAAACCCGCGGCGCGACAAATGATGACGTCTTCGCATCCAGCTTCTTTCTCAGTGCGACGCTCGGTCGTTAAAGTCTTTTTGTGCGGAGTCGTCGACAGATTTAGTAATTCGTCGACAGCGACAACGTACGATGAGCGCGAATTACTGAAGCAAAAGGAGTAAAAGAGGTTCGCAAGGCAAATCGGCCGCACATCGGCGTAGTATAGCAATAGCTCATGGGCATACACCAACGGCGTGCGGTTTGCCGCCGAACGGAAGTCGCGAGTCCAGGCATCCATTGAGACGCTTGAATCGCGGCTGTCGGAAGTCGCGTAAAGCTATTACCCCGACTCGCTGTTGCCGCCTTTTCAGGCGATTTACCATTAACTTCGCCCAAGCTGCTCGCGGCGTTCAAACAATAGCCGGCACGGTCTATGACCGACGAGTTCGAATCGGTCGCCTCAACAGAAGTTTCACGACAAGGTTCGCCGAACGCACTGCGATTCGCAGGTGCCTGCATACGAATTGGCATACTATAGGAGTTGCGAGTTGATCGTGCTTTTGCCCTATCAGCAGCTTGTTGCTTCCTGAGTTCAAATTTTGCACTTTTTTAGGGCGAAGACAGGTCTACGTACATAGAGCGAGCCTCCGGCGCAGTGCTTGGTTTATTAAAGCGCAGCAGAAAGCGTCGCAAGATGTAGGAACCGAACAGCAAAGGTTGAAACAGAAAAGTGAAAAACCCGGCGATTTCACAATCGGGTTCCACTAGCGCTTTCAGTGCTCCCTGTTGGACTCGAACCAACAACCTACTGATTAAGAGTCAGTTGCTCTGCCAGTTGAGCTAAGGGAGCGGGGGTTGTCGCATTGCATTGTAGCGGAAAGCACTGGTTTGCACCAAGCCGCTGATTTTGCAACCGATTGCGGCCAGGCGAGAGTCATGTCGCGCGGAGCATCGCTACTACGTCACAAGGAATCTGGCTTTAAGACTCGAGCCATCGGCGCGTTGTTGGCAAGGTAAGCGTGAAGCTGCCGGCGGCCTAATGGCCTGTGCCAGGATCCGACGTCGGCGGAACGCCATATGATTGCCGGGCACCCTTGAATCGATGGACGGGCCGGTGCGTTTCTTCGACTGAATCGTTATCAATACAATTCAAAGGCCAAAGCGAGCGACTCGTCGATCACACTCTGTCTGGGAGCGTCGTCGACACGATCGCCGCTGTTGCGAATGTCGAGCGGCTCAAAGGAATCGCGCCGCGGTGACTGCCAAACGCGATTCGTCGCCAGCAGCAACAGGTCGTCGTCACGATACCGGCCGATGTCCTCTTTGCGGTTTAGCGCGAGCGAGGGCCTGCTCGAAGGGCGCAAAGTGGATGAAGTCTCCAGGGTAGTAAAGCTGCTCACTAGTGCGGACGTGGATTTCTCGGGGGCGCGTCCCGCCATCTCCGATTCGCCAACACCGATCGACGAGCCGCCGAATGTCGCCGCGGCTGCGCTGCCGGCTGCGCCGGGCGACGGCAGTAATGCGCCAAAATTCGCTCTCCAAACCGCGTGATCACGCGCGTCGATCATTCGATCACCATTTCCGTCCGCCGACAGATCAGTAGTTGAACCAAGATTCTTTCGCCAAACGACGTAGTCGGCCGCATCAACGGTGTTGTTCCGGTTGTAGTCGCCCGTCACGCTGGGCCGGTTTCCCAGAAATTCCACGCGCACCAACTTCGCGTCCGGTCCGCCACCGAACTGTGCGCCCCATTCGAGCACGTACAGCGCGCCGTCCGGTCCCAACTCGACATCAATCGGCCGATTAAAGCTAAGCTCCGAGAATATGCGATTGATCTTGAGCAGCTGGCCTCTCTGATCAAGATTCACCTCAAAAAACTGGCTGCGCGACCATTCGTACATGATCAGGGTGTCATCGAAATACTCGGGCAGCTTGATGCGCGACTCCGACATGTCATCGAAATGATAAACGGGTCCAGCCATAGCTGTCCGCCCGCCGCTGCCCAACTCGGGGAATTGCGTGCTTGTCGCATAGGGATACCAAATCAGCGCGGGGTTCGCGGGCGGCAAATTCATTGAACCGGTGTTGTTGGGCGAATTGTTTATGGGCGCCGCCGGATTGAATAACGCGCCTGAGATTCCGGTGTCGAAGTCGAAGTCGCGGTAGGGTTTGTTGTCGGCGATAATGTACGGCCAGCCATAGTTGCCGGCTTGACGCGCCTGGTTGATTTCGTCGTAACCGCGCGGACCGCGCGCGGCATTGTCATTGCCGGCATCGGGCCCCACCTCGCCCCAATACAGCCAGCCCGTTTCCGCGTCGATCGAAATCCGGAACGGATTGCGATTGCCCATCACGTAGATTTCAGGACGGCCGGCCGAACCGTCGGCGGGAAACAGATTCCCGGCCGGAATCGTGTACGTTCCATCCGGCTGAGGTTTGATCCGAAGAATCTTTCCGCGCAGGTCATTCATGTTCCCGGCGCTTCGCTGCGCGTCAAACTTGAAACGCCCCGGGCGTTCGTCGATCGGGTTGAAGCCGCTCGATTCGAACGGGTTCGTGTTGTCGCCCGTGGAGATGTAAAGATTGCCGTCGGGGCCAAACGCCAGCGATCCGGCCTCATGATTGGTGCCCCCGCGGTCGGTGTGAAACGTAAGCAGGCCTTTCTGGGAAGCCGGGTCGATCTGATCGCCCACAACGGTGAACCGCGCTAGACGCTGGTCGGACGCCGCGCCAGCCAGCGACCAGAAGAGATAAATCCAATGATTGGTCTCAAAATCGGGATCCAGCGCAATGCCCAACAAGCCATGTTCGTCACCGGTGTACGTGTTTAATTGGGCCGCGACGCTGGTTATGCCCGAGGCCGGGTTGTAAACCTTCACGGCACCGCCGCGTTCGACGAAAAACACCCGGCCATCGGGCGCGACATCCAGGCTCATGGGGCTATTGAGCGACGTGGCCAGATCGACCTTTCGCCAATTGGCATCGACCGTCGCGCCCAGATCGGCCTCCGCCTGGCCCGCGGCAAACAGAATGCCGCCCAACAAATGCTGCTGGAAAAGCGGCTCTAAGTACGTGCCTTCCGTATGTCCCAAGCCGGTGTACCACGAGCGCCCGCCGTCGAAGTAGTGATACCAGCTGATTGGGTGATCGAAACCCTGCGCGCCCGCTCCCGGCGAGTAGGTCGACTCGTCGAGCGTCATCAGCACGTGCACGTCGCCGCGCGGGTTCAGCGAGTAGTTGTACCACTCATCGGTGCGGACCCAGCGCTCGGGCAGGTGGGCCGTTGAAATGTGAGCATGATCGGCCACTTCGATCGTCGCTTGCTGTATTGCCGGATGACTCGCGAAATACGCTCCCAGCAATTCGCCGTACCAGGCCCAGCCGTATTCCGTGTCGGCGGCCGAGTGCACGCCGACAAATCCTCCCCCGGCGCGAATGTAATTTTCAAACACCGCTTGCTGCGTGGCGTTGAGCACGTCGCCGGTAGTGTTGAGGAACACGATGGCTTCGAATGGCGCCAAGTTGGCCGCGATGAAAGAGCCGGCATTTTCCGTGTATTGGACTGAAAAATCGTTCGCCGCGCCGAGCGCCTGAATTGCCGCCAAGCCTTCATCGATTGATGAGTGCCGAAAGCCGGTCGTTCTGCCAAACACCAGCACATCGAACGCGGCCAGCATTTGCCGCGGCTCCAACGTTTCGAATGCCAGCCGCCGCCTGTTGCGTTCAGCGCAGCGAGGATACGGGTTCCCCGTATGGGCAAACGTGCCGGTTCGTGAGTGCCGCCACATGCTTCACCCTCCTGGTGTTTCCAAGGATTTGGTTTCAGTATGACGCGCTCCCTCAAAACGTGCAAAGCAACACGACACTGTCGTTGTCATGCCGGCGGCCGAGCCGTTGACGCGATATGGGAGCCGGAAAGCGGACCTAAACCTAGGTTAGCGTGGCCGAGTGCTTTAAATTGGCGCGGCCGAAAATCCATCGGCACAAGATAGGCCGGCTAAGTCGTGTTGGAGTATCGGCGAAGCGTCGAGGGCAATTGTTCACTGGCCGTCCGATTCGTCCCCGGCGCCGCTCTCACCTTCTGAAGTGACGACCATGGTGTCAGGCCGTTTTTCGCGATAGGCCGCGGCAGCCGCCGGCGTCACTGACGTGCCATAGACCATCAAAGCTTCAAGCTTTTCGAGTCCGACCAGATGATCGAGACCCGCGTCCGTGACTTTGGTCTCGTTGAGATGAAGCTGCTTCAATTGCTTGAGATTCTGCAAGTGGACGAGGCCCGCATCGGAGACATTGCAGTTGTTCAGGGTAAGTTTTTCCAGCTTCGACAGGCCCGCGATGTGGGCCAGTCCTTTGTCAGTAACTTTCGTATTGGCTAGGGCCAAAACTTTCAATCCCGAAAGACCAGCCAAGTGGGCCAGCTCATCATCGCCGGTGTTTGGGCCGTTGAAGTTGAGCGTCTCGACGTCGGGTAATGCCTTAATATGGACAATCGCTCCAGGCACGTCCTGCACCGCAAAGAAGTCGACAAAAGTGACCTTTCCGCTATCTTCAGAACCCTTAACTATGGCACCGGCGGCTTCAAGTTTTGAGACCGCGCCGGCCTGCGCGGGAGGCACGTCCGAGCCGCAGCCGGCCGCCGTCAGCAACAACGCACACGTGCATACAAGCGCATAAACGGCGAGCAATTTTTTCATTTGTGAATCCATTTTCCGCCAACTTTTTTGAATCACGAAAACGCGAAAGGCCGAAATCGCGAACAGCGTGAAAAAGAATTAGAGCTTCTCACAAAATGAAATAAACCGCCAAGTTCGCCAAATAAGTGAATGGGCTTCTTGGAATTCCTTGGCGCACTTGGCGTTTTGGCGGTTCAGGAGGCTCTTAGTACTTTCGCGCTTTCGCGATTCATGATTTGGTTAATGGGCATACGCCCGGTTTGCATTCGGCTCATATCAGAGATATTTTCAATTGCTTTCATGTCGCTCATTCGGGCAATCGGCCGGTCTCTACCGGCGGCAGGGTCCCACTCAGTGCCTCCAGAAAAGCCACTAGGTCGGATTTTTCTTCCCGTGTGAGATTGAGTGGCCGGATGCTTCGATCCAAATCCGCATGCAGATGGCCCCCGCGGTCAAACCAATCAATAACTTCGCGCAAGCTGTGAAATTGCCCATTATGCATGTAGGGCGACGTATTGGCCACGTTGCGCAGCGTCGGCGTCTTGAATTTGCCCCAATCTTCTGCATTGCGCGTATGCTTGAAATGACCTGGCTCCGGGTCCGCCTCTTGCATCCCGATGCCGACATTGTAAAATTTTTCATCCGTCAGATTGGGCCCCGAATGACAAGATGCGCAGCGCGTACGCTCGCTGAAGAATAGCGCTTCGCCACGAATCGCCGCCTCCGACATGGGGTGCTCGCGTACTCCTTCTTCGAGCGCAACTATTGTTTGACGTTCTTCCGCGGAAAAAGTTTCCGGCGGGCGGTTGTCGTACTCGGCAAGTAGCCGTCGATAATCCCACGGTGACGGGCCGGTGATGAGCGCCCGCTGAAAGCTGGCCATTGCCGCGGCAACTGCGTCGAAATCCAGCTTTCCAAAAATCGCCTCAAACTCAATTCGATATCCTTCAATCTCCGCCAGCCGGCTCGTGCAATCCTCAATCGTCATGGCCATTTCAAACCGATTCAGTGTCGGACCGTTGATCTGCGCTTCCAGCGATTCATCGCGCCCGTCCCACGATTGCCGAGTGCTGAACAGTCGATTGAAGGTAACAGGCGGATTGAAGATGACGTTTGTCTGTGGTGTCGTGCCGTGAACCGAATAGTGTTGATCCGGCCGATGACACGTTGCGCACGCCGTGTCGCCCGCCATAGACAAGCGCGTGTCAAAGAACAACTGCCGGCCTAACTCGATTTTGGCGCGCGTCAGCGGATTATCGGGCGGCACCCAAACTATCTCTGCAGCGTCGGCAAACCAGAATGGCAATACGAAATCGAGCGGATCATGCACCCCGGGGCGCGACAGCCAACTGAGAATCTCCTCGATCGTGAGCGGCCCATAGCCCGGGATGCCCGCCGTGAGATGTGGCGATCCGAGTACGATCCGCCCGCCATTTCGCCACTCCTCAGGCGGTGCCTTTGAGGCGGTATCGCCCGAAGTCGGCCGATTGCAACCGGCCGCCAAGGCCAGGTGTGAGATTATCGTGAAGAGGCCGACGGTGCGCCGTAGAGCGTGCGAGTTCATGGCCTCTCGACGACAAAATCGAAGTGGTTCTCGCCGTCCTCCGTGACGGTCGCCTTAAGCGGGCTGTTTCCCGGGTTCGTAAAAGGCTCCGCCACGAGCGATTTTCCGACCGGATAGGCGTCCTTGACGGTTACCGTCGCGACATATTCGCCTGGCCGCGCGCCGTCGCCCGGCTGAACCGTCGTCAGAGTGAATGAGCCATCCGCGGTAATGGTTCCTGATGCTGCCTTCGTGTCTGGTGATCCAGCGACAGGTTGAAAATTGATGCTGGCGATTTTACCCTTCGGCACGGTGCCATCGGAAAACTTCACCGTGCCGGTCACTGGGACATACGTTGGGCCACGATCACCGCATCCAGCCGACGCGATGAATATCACGAAAGCGCAAAAAGTACAACAAGCACGATGCACGATTCGATCTCCGGTAACACGTGTAACCCAGGGGACGTGAGGCAGTTGGCACTAATAGGGCCGAAGGCAAAAAAGCGGAAGTAGCTGCTACTTCTTCCTGCCGCTCCGCCGCTCGAATGTGGCACGGCTCTACCGCGGTGCTGGTATCCAAAACTCCGGCGAGCTTGCTGGACCTAATCGAGCTCGACGACAGGCACGCCGTCCTGGCTGCTGATTAGCCGGTCCCAGACGGCAACGGCACCTTTGATGTTGCCGATTTCGTACGGACCGAATTCGCCACTGGTTTGGATGTTGTCGCTAATCCACTTTACGGCGCCGTCGCACATCACGACGTGCACGCCGCCTGGCGCATGTCGGCTGCGCGGGCAGGCTTGAAAACTATCGCACTCATTCCAGCAGGACATCCGCTCCTGTTGCAAGATGGAATTCCCGTCGCCGTTAAAATTAAGACCGCCCAAGCTATTAATCAGATCCCGGCAGCCCATAATATCGTCCGATCGCGCATTGGCCGTGTTGGGCCCGTTGCAGTCGCCGCTGAAACCATGCCAGGTGAGATTGCTTGACCCCGAATGGCCCAAGGCCCATACGCCACGGCGGTCAATCTCACTTACGCCGATGCGGATTTCCGCCGCCAAAATCGTGTGCGTCGTGCCGTCGAGAATCTGAGCGATCTTGAGACTCTTGTTGACTCGTATTACACCGATCCTGGCCGGATCTTTGGTAATCCCAGCATCTGTTCGTTCATTGTCGCCGTTGCAGGCGTAATTGCCGCGGGCCCAGTTGTCGCCTTCGAGTGGGTGGTTGCCCTTGAACGGAACGTCCGCGCCCTGGTCCTCAGGGCAAAGCAACGTAGGAATTCGCGTGCCGCGCTCATCGCGGTTTGGATCCCTTGGATCGCCTGATACTGGCGGTGGTGCAGCGGTTGAGAGGGGCCCAACGGACACTTGCTTCGTCAAATCCCACGTGTCGGGATGAAAGGAATCATACAGCGCCTGTTCCTCCAAGTACGGCAGGATGTACATGATCCAATTTGGGCGATGGCGGAAGTTGTTTGCGGCACGATTTGCTGGAGTGGCTTGCATGCCAGGCGGAAATATGTTGTTCGATGTGTGATAATTGTGCAGCGCCAGGCCGACTTGCTTGATTTGACTCTGGCATTGCGTGCGCCGGGCCGCCGCGCGGGCTGCCTGAATAGCCGGCAACAACAGCGCCACGAGAATTCCAATGATCGCGATCACCACGAGCAGTTCGACCAACGTAAATGCGCGATGAAGCTTTCTCATCCTACCACCTCAATTAGAAAAGGAACCGAATGATTCAATGGCGCTGGTGGAGCGCAGGCCGGCACCACGTGAACAGACGTTCAAAACCACACAACAAAGACTAGTTAAGGTCAACACGTGCAATCGCCCCTGCACGCTTGCAAACCTTCAGTAATGTCTGGGCGATTTCTATGAAATCGCGTCAGCAGAACAGTACTTTTGCATCAACGGGACAAACCCCGTTCGAAACCCTGCCCGGACTCCCAACGCAGACAAGCGGGCGGATAGCTCCACCCGACACCTCCAGCGACAGTTTAGCCTTTGCCGAGAAGTAATACAATTCTTTTCACGCGAATCTTCAAGGCCTGAATACGGGGGAGCTGAAGGCCGTTGATTTACGGATCTGCCGCGTGCGGCGCAATTACCTGTGTTTCGGCGCTATTC
>DATFGJ010000660.1:0-11896 GCA_035249585.1 Lacipirellulaceae bacterium | reverse complement strand
GCCCGCAGCGAAGTGACGCTCATGGAGCAAGCCGACTACATCCGCACGCTCGTCGATTTCCTCGAGCTACTTCCGCCGACAACCATCGTCGAGCGGATCAGCGGCGACGCCCCGCCGGACTACTTCATCGGCCCCAGCTGGTGCCTCGACAAACCGGCGGTCAAAGCGGCGGTGCTGGACGAATTTGTGCGCCGCAATTCATGGCAAGGAACTGCGCTAAAATCGGCTTTCACAAAGTCCGAACTTTGACGGGCGCGAATGGGTCATTCTGCATGCGGTGTCGAGGATTTCTTGTCGTCGTAAAGTAAGGCTCGTTTCATGCGACCGCTATCACCTCGTGCTATCGAATTGTTGGAACAGCTCCAGAGTGGGAGCGGTTTGCTTTCCCACCTTACTTGGCAACGTAGCGCGAGTATTGCAGCTGTGGCGCAATTGGGATCAAGCGGAGAGATTAGTGCAGTACCGTACCTTGCACCGTTTATTCTCTGGTCAAAACACTTGGCAGACGCTGCGATGGAGGCGATTGGTAAGCTCTTGATGCATGCGACCGGGGAGGAGCTTGTACAGTTAGATGAGCAGGTACGTTGCCGATATTTCTCGTGGCAACGGGATGAGTGGCACAGCATTAAGCCACGCCAAGTTCGCCGACTTCTTCCTCCGACCGAAGCACGAGCGGCTGTATTCGGAGTTCTCAGCTTCCATCCAAGCGGGTATGTGCGCGAAGAAGCGATTCGTCGCCTCGCCGCGATCCGTGACGGCTCTGAGGTTCCCTTTCTGCTGATTCGGCTCAATGACTGGGTGCAGCCAGTTCGTGCCGCAAGTCATGCGGCTGTAACGGATCGACTTCAACGTCCGGAAGTTAGTTCCTTCTTCAAGAACTTAGACCTGGTTTTTCGGCTTAAGCAACGTGGGCGACATGACCATTCATCGGTGATTCAGACTGTCGCAAGGCGCCTCGCGGAACCTGAATTTGCAAAGCACGCAATGGATGCGCTCTGTAGCCGGTCGCGATTTGTGCGCCGTCATGCCTATAGAACGCTGGTTAGTACGCACAGCGAGAACAGGCCACGCTTCATTATGTTGTCGCTTCAAAGCGACGACGGCGTACTTAGACTGTGGGCAACGCGGGACGCTAAATCTTTGTTATCAGACAAGCAACTACAAGGGGAATTGCCAAAGCTCTTGAATGACAGCTTTATGCCGGTGCGCAGAGAGGCGCTCAATTGCATAATGCATCGATTTCCAGACGAAGTGAAGGATGCACTCATTGCCGCCATTTTTGACTCCAGTCCTGCGGTTCGCGACTTCGCCCGATTTCATCTTCGAAAGCTAGATGGCTTTGATCCGGCAGAGGCTTATCGGCAAGGGTTGCGCAGCACAGACACACAGCTGGTTGCGATATTAGGAATTGGCGAAGCCGGCCGCGCTGAAGATGCCGGTCTGGTTTTACCGTACCTATCGTCAAATCGTTCGAAGATTCGCGCGGCCGCCATTCGAAGTCTCGCCAAATTGGACGAAGCGCATTCCGCAGACTTGCTTTGGGAAGCTTTAAAGGACGATCACAAAAAAGTCGCAGTCGAAGCCTTGAACGCGCTAAAGCGATGTCCTGAAAAAGTTGATGTGGAAAAGCTCGCACATCTACTTAGAAACGACGAGCGGCGACATGTTCGGTTTGCGGCGACTACATTGATTGCTGCGCAGAGTTTTTGGACAGCTGTGCCTTTATTAATCGAGGCGTCCGCCTTGCAAGACGAGGAGATTGCTGTTGCGGCGCAGCAGCATCTGCTTCGGCGATTGAATCGAGTGTTCACCTCGCCGAATGCGGAGCAGCGAATGGCGATCGTGGATGCCATTGATCGGCACCGCCGCAATTTACCGCCCGGCTTTGTCCGTGAAATACAACAATGGTACGATTCCAGAACTTCAGGGCCATAACTGGCTGGATTGGCCGATGGTGCAGCCTACAGATGCGAGCCACCGCGCGGATGTCGGACACGCAAGAAGTGAGTGCGCTTGTTCATCGGAAGAGCAAGCAGACGGCGAATTTGTTCAGTGAGCGCGCGTTCGGCTTCTCGTTTAAGCGCGGCCTCTTGGGCCTTTCTCGTCTTCACCTTTTTCTTGTTCATCGAGGGTTCTTTCAAGGATCTCCAACACCGCCAGGTCGCGATCGCGGCCGGTGGCGCGTTTGCTGTTAATGATATCCGCGAGACTCGCAATCTTCAGTGTATGGTTGCCGAACTCGACCGATGTCGAACGGGAGCGAAGGCCCTCGAACGAGCGAATACCATGGAGCCTCGACATGAAGTCGAGCTGCAATCCTTGTTCGTCGTTGACGATTCGGAAAAGGTCGGACACCGGGTAATACGGCTTGAGAATGACGGCTCGGAAGCTTTGCGCGACCGCCTTCAGTTTCTTCAGATTTAGAGGCGTCTTGCGAAACATGAAGTCGATGTCCAGTGTCGTGACAGGGGCTCCGTGAAGGGCTGCCGCGGGGGGTTGCCGACCACGACCGCGTCCAAACGGTGCTCCGCGAAAACCTTGGCGACTTTGTTTAGCAGCGGTTCGGCATTCATGGTGGTGACGCCGCATGCGGGCGATTGCTCAACTATACCACCCGCAAAAGTTTGGCCACTACGCTCGCAGTGGCTCCAGCCTATAATTAATGCTTGTCCCCGAAGAGGGCCGGATGGTCGCCGGCTTTGCCTTGTGCAAGCTGGAGGAAAGTCCGGGCACCAGAGGACAGGGTGGTGGATAACGTCCACCGGCCGCAAGGCTAGGGAAAGTGCAACAGAAAGCAAACCGCTAAGGAAGCTGTTAGCTTTTAACCGTTAGCCAATCGACTTCTGGCTGATAGCTAGTGGCTAACAGCTAACAGCTTCCCAGTAAGGGTGAAACGGTGCGGTAAGAGCGCACCAGCAGGCGGGGTGACTCGCCTGGCTAGGCAAACCCCACCCGGTGCAAGGCCAAACAGGGAGCATGAGCTGGTTCCGGCTCGCTACGACTCCCGGGTAGGCTGCTCGAGACGGCGGGCAACCGCCGTCCTAGAGGAATGGCCATCAGTCGCCGCGGCGACGACAGAACCCGGCTTACAGGCCCTCTTCGGGGATTTTAGCGCAGGGAGCTTAGAGCAAGGAGTAAGCACCTCGGTTTTTACTCCCCGCTCCGTGCTCCCAGCTCTCCGCTCAACAAAAAACGCCCCGGCGGAATGCGCCGGGGCGATTGCGTTTTTACGACCTCTAGCTGAAGCTAGAATCCCGAGGCCGACTTGAATGCCGGCTGGCTCGAGAACGGCGAGCTGCTGCCGCCGGTTATGGCCGTTTGCGGCTGCTGCGTCGGCTTGTTGCGGCTTGGCGTGCCCGAGCTGCGTTCGGCCGGAATGAGATCCTGCTCGATCACCTGCAGCAGCTTCGAGATGCACAGCTTGTTCATGCTGGTTCGCAGGTCATGAGCCTCGGTCCGCAGGTACTCGTGCATGCTCTTGGGCAGCCGCACGGTGATGACCCGCGTCGGCTCGCTCTCGGTGTCGGTGGCGTTCTTCTGCTCGCGGAGCTTCACCAGCCACTTCTGGATCTGCTCGAATTCCGGACTCTTTTCGAAGGCATTGAGGTCTTCGAGCCGGGTAAACTGGCGGCGGACGATGCCGTCGACCCCCAGGATTTCGCGGAAGAATGTGACCCAGTCCGGCTCCGATTCGTAGAGCTGGCGGGCGGCTTGCAGTATCGATTGATACTTCTCTGTCGATTGGGTAAGCACGGCGAATGTCTCCTTCCAGGTCGTGCGGTAACGGGTGGGGCGAACGGCCCACGGTTCGGCCCCGCTTGTAGTGGCATTGTCAAAACGCGGCAAGTGCAATCATGCATGTCCTTGCAATGCTTGCACTTGCGAGCGATAGCAGTGCTTGCCTATATCGCAGCAGGCAGTGCTTAAGAATTAGGCGCGAGCCAACTGCCTAATAGTTAAGCAGACCCTCGTGTCCCGCAAACTATGTGTCCCAGCCGGCAATCCCGACCCCGTTCGGGTCAAACAAAGCGCAATAAAAACGGCGGGCATCCCGCAGGAGGCCCGCCGCCGTTTTCTGAAGATGCTAGCGGAGTCAGACATTCCGTTCCGTGGCCAACCGATCGCGAACGCGTTCAAGGAGACGCTGGGTTAGTCGGATGCCCTCGATTTCGCCCGGCCGGTCGCCTTCCCATTCAATGCCGATATAGCCGCGGTAGCCAGCGTCGAGCACGATTTTGATCATCCTGTCGTAGTCGGTGCGGACTTCATTTCCTTGGGCGTCAAACTCATGGCTCTTGGCGCTGACGCCCTTGGCGAACGGCATCAGCTCCTTCACGCCCTTGTAGCGGTCATATTCCTCGCGATCACTGACGCGGAAGTTTCCGAAGTCGGGTAGCGTGCCGCAGTTCTCGTGGCCGACCATCTTCATCACGCCGGCAAGCCACGCGCCGTTGGATGAGAGCCCGCCGTGGTTCTCGACGATGACACCGATCCCATGCTTCGCGCCAAATTCGTTAAGCCGGCCTAAGCCGTCGGCCGCCAGTTTCATCTGCTCATCGTACGACCCTTCGGAGTGGGCATTGACGCGAATCGAATGGCAGCCCAGGGTCTTGGCCGCTTCGACCCATTTGTAATGGTTTTCGACCGCCTCGGTGCGCTTCGCAGCATCAGGATCGCCAAGCGAGCCTTCGCCGTCGATCATAATGAGGACGTTGTTAACTCCGTTGTCCTTGGCCCGTTTGTTGAGTTCGGCCAGATACTTGGCGTCCCTTGCTTTATCCTTGAAGAACTGGTTCACGTATTCGACGTCTTCGATGCCAAACTCATTTTTGGCGAGAGCCGAAAAATCGAGATTGTCGAGCTTGCCGTCGTTGATCGTTCGATGCAGCGACCATTCGGCGAGTGAGATTTCGAACAAGGGCTTTCCTTCCTCTGCGGCAAAGAGCAACGATTGGCGAGCCGTGCCCAGGCCGATGACGGCGCCCGTTGCAGCCGCCGACTTCAAGAATGCACGTCGATCAAAGGATCCAGCCATGTGTTGAAGCCTCCCAAAAAGTCAAAGTCGCAACAAGGTCATACGGCGGCCCGAAGCACGCCAGAAGAGCATTATGCGACGGCCAAGTAAGGTAAGCAACCAATTCATAAAGGGCCAGGGCCGGTTTGCTTGGGACCTCGCTGATCCGCTATATTCACGGCAATTCCAGTAATGCAGAAGAGAGCTCCCGCAGTGGGGCTGAGGATGCAGAGACATTGCCTCGTCCCTCTGCGTCCACTTCGCCTCTGCGTGAGTCAAACAGATTTCGTTGTAGGAGTTATCGCGGATGGCGAGCGACATTACAGGTGAAGCGATCCAAATGCAGGGTGGCCGGCTTTCGGTGCCTGATCGGCCGATCATTCCGTTTATCGAAGGCGACGGCACCGGGCCCGATATTTGGCGAGCCAGCCGGCGCGTGTTCGACGCGGCCGTGGAAAAAGCCTACGGCGGCAAGCGGCAGCTCGCCTGGCGCGAGGTACTGGCCGGCCAGAAGTCGTTCGATAAGTCGGGCAGCTGGCTGCCCGATGAAACACTGGATGCGTTTCGCGAGTTTCGCGTGGGCATCAAGGGTCCGCTCACCACGCCGGTCGGCGGAGGCATTCGCTCGCTCAATGTGGCGCTGCGGCAGCTTTTGGATCTGTTCGTGTGCCTGCGCCCGGTGCGCTATTTTCAGGGCGTGCCCAGCCCAGTGCGCCAGCCGGAGCTAGTGGACATGGTGATCTTCCGCGAGAACACCGAAGACATTTACGCGGGCATCGAGTACGCCGGCGGCACACCCGATTCCCAAAAGGTGTTGGACTTCCTCGCGCGCGAGTTTCCAAAGGAAGCGGGCAAGGTGCGCTTCGGCACTAAAGAAAAAGTCGACGCCTGGCAGCGCGAACTGGAAGCCATCGGCGCGCCCGCGCGCGATCTGCCGGTGGAAGTTGGCATCGGCTTCAAACCAATTAGCTACGTCGGCACCGAGCGGCTCGTGCACAGCGCGATCGGCTACGCAATTCAGAACCAGCGCAAAAGCGTGACGCTCGTGCACAAGGGCAACATCATGAAGTTCACGGAGGGTGGATTCCGCGATTGGGGCTACAAAGTTGCTAAGCAGTTTTATGGGGCGCAGGAAATCGATAGCGGCCCGTGGTGTCAAATTCCGAATGACAAGCCCGGCGGCGGCTTGGTGATCAAAGACGTGATCGCCGATGCATTCTTGCAGCAGATACTCACGCGGCCTGCCGATTACGAGGTCGTCGCAACACCGAATCTCAACGGCGATTACATTTCGGATGCGCTGGCGGCGTGCGTAGGCGGCATCGGCATTGCCCCGGGCGCAAACATCAACTACGTCACCGGCCACGCCATCTTCGAAGCTACGCACGGCACGGCACCGAAATACGCCGGCCAGGACAAAGTCAATCCCGGCTCGGTGATTCTCTCCGGCGAAATGATGCTGCGCCATTTGAAGTGGAACGAAGCGGCCGATCTTATCATCCGCGGCATGGAAGGCGCGATCGCCGCCAAAACCGTCACCTACGATTTCGCACGCATGATGCCCGATGCGAAGGAAGTGAAATGCAGCGAATTCGGCGAGGCGGTGGTGAAGCACATGGGCTAATCGGACTACCGCCGACCCCCGCCGCCAACGTAAAATAAGTGCTGTGCGAGCATCATGCTTGCGGTCCAGCGCTGTCGTCCATCTCACGCCGCCTGAGGATACTTCCGGCATGACGAATGCCGACAATAACGATCGAGCCGATTGCCAATCCGCGGCGGGCTCCTCGTCGGCGAAGGGAGATCGGACGGATGCCCGTAGTGCTACGGTCACCGAGCCGAACGTTTCCGATCAGACGGTGATCTCCAAATCGCCGCCGCTGTTGCTGCAGTCGCCTGAGCAGTCGTTCAATCCGCGCGAGGTCGGCCAGGCCTTGGAAGGCCGGCAACTGGATCATGTCGTGCTCGAGCAATTTGTCGGCGGCGGCGGCATGGGGGCCGTGTTCCGCGCGTGGGACACGAGCTTATACCGCACCGTCGCGGTGAAGGTGCTCTCGGTTCCTCAACTGGGCGACGTCGATTCGCAGCGGCGCTTTCAAACCGAAGCTCGTTCGGCCGCGCGGCTCGATCATCCGAACATCGCGCGCGTGCATTATGTCGGCGAAGACGATGGGATTCGCTACATCGTGTTCGAGTATATCGACGGCACAAATGTGCGCGACCTGGTGCACGCCAACGGCCCGCTCCCAGTGGCTGACGCGCTCAACTATACGCTGCAGGTGGCCAACGCACTGACGCACGCCTGGGAGCGCGAGGTCGTGCATCGCGACATCAAGCCTTCGAACGTGCTGGTTACGAACGATGGCTTGGCAAAACTAGTGGACATGGGCCTTGCGCGGCTGGAATACGTCGACGGCGGCGAGCAGGAGGAAACGGCCGCAGGCGTTACCCTGGGAACATTCGATTATATTTCGCCAGAGCAGGCCCGCGATCCGCGCGCCGCCGACATGCGGAGCGATATATATTCGCTCGGCTGCACGCTGTTCTTCATGCTCACCGGGCGGGCGCCTTTCTCCGATGTGCCGGTCCTGCAGAAGTTGCTGCAGCACCAGACGGAAGCGCCGCCGGATGTGCGCGAGCTGCGGCCGGAAGTGTCCGACACGTTGGCGACCCTGCTTGAGAGGATGCTGGCCAAGCGGCCCGACGATCGCTTCGCCGACCCAACCGAACTGGCCGCGGCCCTGGTCGGTTGCATCGAACAGCTGGGCATCACGCCGCCGCAAGTGGCGCTCCCGGCCTATTGGACGGATTGGGTGCCTCGACTGACCTGGTGGCGGCGCCACGCGCCGTGGTTAGTCCCCGTGGCACTCTTGCTATTGAGCGTCCTTGCGCTGGGGATCAAGTGGAACCGCGACGCAGCGGGACCCGCGCTTCCAGAATGGCAGGTTCCGGGCTCAACGTCGACAACATCGACCGAAGACGGTGCGCCAAACTCATCCGCACTTTGATCGCTAGGAATACCAATGGCAAACCAGGAATCGACCGTTCAGCACGAAACTTTGCTCGGCCATCCGGTCGGTCTGTACACGCTGTTCTTCGCCGAGATGTGGGAGCGGTTTTCGTACTACGGCATGCGGGCGCTGCTCTTGTTCTACATGCTGAAGGGGTTCCTGGGCTATGGCGACAGCGATGCGTATGCGGTGTATGGGGCCTACACAGCGCTGGTATATATGACGCCGTTTTTTGGCGGCATGATCGCCGATCGGCTTCTAGGACCGCGGCGCGCCGTCGTCCTGGGCGGAGCGCTAATGGCCGCGGGCCATTTGGTGATGACGATCGAAAAGGAAATCGCTTTCTTCTCCGCACTTGCTCTGCTTATCGCCGGCAACGGTTTCTTCAAGCCAAATATCTCGACGATGGTCGGCTCGCTCTATCGCCAAGGCAGTCCGAAGCGCGACGCCGGCTTCACTATCTTCTACATGGGTGTCAACCTGGGTGCGGCCATGTCCCCGCTCCTTTGCGGCTATATCGGCGAAACCTATGGCTGGCATCGCGGATTTGGACTGGCGACGATCGGAATGCTCACCGGCCTGGCTGTGTTCGTGGCTCCGTCGATCTTAAGTCAGATCACGATGGCGGTGGTTGCCATCCTTGCCGCAATCGTAGTGCTCGACGTGCCTGGCATCCTCAATCCCGACGCCTCGCTGCAGGAAGATCTGGAGACTTTAAGTCTGGGTGTTTTGGGATGCCTGATTGTGGCCGCTGTGATTGCATTGCGTGGCCTGGGCGCCAAACGACCTGCGGAATCAGACTTATCGCGTCTGTTGCTGCGTTCGGTAATCATGGCCACGGCGATTGCAGCCGCCTATGGATTGGCTATGTACGGCCCGGACAATATTTATTCATGGTCGATCAACTATTTCGTAGCCGCGTCGTTGCTGATTGCCGCCGTGATCGCGTGGATTGCACTGGGTCGAGGCGGGCTTCCCGCTGCGGCAGGCGCACCGCCGGACGAGGCTCTATTGCGACGACGGGTTGCGGGAATACCGACGGAGTGGTTGGCGTACCTTGGCGCGGTAGTGGCGATCCCGGTGCTGGCGATGTTCGTTTCCGGTTTCGCGCCGTTCAACGGAGGCGAGGCAGTCACGCTTGTTCCTGAGTCCGCGGTCAGCCGCATTAGCGAGATGGGTAGAGTCGGCAAAGTTCTCGCCGTCATGTTGCACGAGACGAGCAAGCCAGCAGGTCTCATCCTTTTCTTGTCGGGTGGCGTGGCGCTGTGCTATTTGTGGATTCACGCTGAAAAGCTCGACGTCGTTCCTCGCCACCGCATGTACGTCGTGTTTATCCTCACGTTCTTTTCGATGCTCTTCTGGTCGTTCTTCGAGCAGGCCGGCAGTTCGGTCAACAACTTCACCGATCGTAACGTGAACCGCGTCATCGGTCAGACGCGGACCATCGAAAGCGACGACGTAGAATCCACGATCACGATTCAGCCCACGCAAGAGCAACTAGGCTACTCAAACGGCGGTCGAGTATTCACGATCGACCAGCTCGCTGCCTTGCGCGATGCCAATCCAGACAATCCGGATTTCACAGTCGACTGGCATGTATCGGCCGACAACGTCGGAATGGTCGTCGCCGAGCGCACGCACGAGATTCCGGCGAGCTGGTTTCAATCGATCAATCCCGTGTACATCCTGGTGTTGGGGCTGGCTTTCACGGCGCTGTGGGGATATTTGGGCGTACGAGGATTGGAGCCTGGTACGCCGATTAAATTCGGCCTCGGTTTGCTGCAACTCGGTTTGGGGTTTGGCGCGTTCTGGTACGGGGCACAATCCGCCGACGACCGTGGCATGGTCGCGCTGGCGTGGCTGTTCACAGGATACCTTTTTCAAACCACCGGCGAACTTTGCCTGTCTCCGGTCGGCCTGTCGATGATCAGCAAGCTTACGCCTGCGTTTCTGGTCAGCACGGTAATGGGAACATGGTTCCTGGCAACGGCCTTCTCGCAGTTTCTGGCGGCGATCATCGCGCAGTTCACCGGTGTGGGCCACGGCGGCGAGGAAACTGCGGGCATTCCGGTGCCCAGCGTTACAGTGAACGTCTATGGCGACGTGTTTGGCAAGATTGCCATCGCGGGCATCGTCGCGGCAGTGATTTGCTTCGCGCTTTCGCCTTTGTTGACCAGATGGATGCATTTGGACGAGGAGTAAAATGAACCTCCTTTGGCCCTACTTTTCCGTCGGTTGACAACCCTCGCCGGCGCAGCTTAACTTAAGATAACGGTAATTATCCCGCCTGCTGAATCGTCATCGATTCGCAACGCCGCGGCCGACCGCGGCCTCCACGACAATTCAAATTCGTTCAGTTTTCGCCAGAGGTCACCAGATGCGCTCTTACTGTTCCCTCGTTGTTGCCGCCCTGTTGTTTACTCTGATTTGCTCGCGGCCGGCGTCGGCCGTCGTCCAGTTCTATAACGTGTTCGCAAAAGAACATCTCGACACGCATCCCGACAAGGAGTTTGCGGCCGCGGTCAAGAAAGCCGCCGTGCGCTGCTACTTGTGCCACCAGGGAAAGAACCGCAAGAACCATAATCCGTTCGGCGATCATCTTGTGGAAATGTTGGATCGAAAGAAGGACTTGCGCAACGTCGAGAAGATTAGCGAGTCCATCAAAAAGGCGCTCGAGATGCACGTTGACCCAAAGGACGAAAAGAGCGAGACCTACGCGGACCGCTTGAAGGCGAGTAAATGGCCCGGCGGCGAGTTGGAAGAACTCAAGAAGGAGCCACCCAAAGAGGAGCAGGCGAAGTAAGCGACTGAGAACTGTTCGAAAGAATTTTTTGAACAGGAGGGAACAGAGGCAGCAGAGTTAAGTTATAAACCGATCTCTGCTTCCTCTGCTTCCTCTTGTTCATTCTTTTCTTCTACTTCGATTTTGATCGTTGTCTTAAATCTCTCGCCGGGCTGAAGAATTTGTAGCCCCGTCGAATGCCCATCGGCTGTAAGACGAATCGCGTCGGGCACGCAGGTGTACGGCTCGATGCAAATCGCCTGCCGATGGCCCGGCGTATAGACCACGCACTGCGTGAACGCGCTGCTGAATGTTTGTGATAGGCGGCGGCCGGTGACGGGGTCCGTTAATTGATTGCGCACCAGACCGTCGCTATCGGCGCGAACGCCCGTGAAGCACGTGTCAAACTGCTGGTCGCCAAGCCGCAGGCCTTCGGCAAGCTGCTGATTCAAGGCAATGGGGTGCAATCGACCGGTGGGGATCATCTGCTCGACTTCCCAAAGCTGCGAAACCGGAACTGTTACCACGGTATCAGCGACATGGCCGCCGCCAGCGAGTGGGAGGCGAAAATAGGCGTGTGTGCCAAAGCCGCACGGCAGCGGCCCGTCGCCCGCGTTCGCGTACTCGATGTTGTTCACGAGCTCGCGGCCGCGCACCTCGTATGCCACGCGGATCCGAAAATCGGCCGGCCAGCGGTCGAGAATCGACGGGTCATCCACGGAGGCCTGAAATTCGCCGACCAGGCGCGCACCCTTGTGCTCCAGAATGCGCCACGGCCGGTTAAAGACGAAGCCGTGAATCGCGTTGCCGAAGGCGTCACCCGGCTCAAGCCGATATTCACGGCCGGCAAACTGAAACGCGGCCTGGCTAATTCGGCCGGGAAAAGGAAACAACAGCGGAATCCCGCTGCCCGACGGCCGCTTGTCGCCCGCCTCAAAATCGGCATCAGCCCACAGCATTTCGCGTGGGCCGTCCGCCAGCACCGGCCGCCAACTGAAGCAATTGAAACCTAAACTTACAAGGACGCGCGCGCTGGAACCGGTGTCGCGATCAACGATTTCTACAACGTGCGCAGCCATGATACGTGTC
>DATFGJ010000659.1:0-15615 GCA_035249585.1 Lacipirellulaceae bacterium | reverse complement strand
CGCATCGCGAGATGACGGACGGACGTTCGCATAATTCTGGTTTGGGAAGTTCAACACAAATTCATCGGCATAGCTGTTGACGACGCCAGTGTTCGAGGTGTCGTAGTCGGTAACGCCGTTCACCGGATAATGCGTGCTGCCTACGCCAAACGCCGTCGCGCTGGTTTGCCCAACATTCGCCGTGAAATAATCCCAAGGAGTTGACGGATTCACGATGTTCCAGCCGCCATAAGCGCGACTGCCGTGGTTCTCCGTGCGGTGGCCCAAATTATGGATCATCTCCGCTATGCCGCGCTCATAGTTGAACCCGAACCCGGCCACCGCGCGATCGACCTCGAAATCCGGAAAGCTAGGGCCGTTAATGAAAAACGACTGCGGCCCGGCCATCCATGCTTCGCCAAACAGGCTGAAATAATGATCGCCAAACGCCCAGATTTCGTCGATCACATTGTTGTTGACGAGTTCCGCCAGGCCCTGCTGTTCGGCGATCGCATAGAAGTCCGCCGTGCTCGTCGACCAACCAGTGTTCGTGATTCGGTTCTGAACGTACTGATCTGCCGTGTAGCGAGTGCCGTCTTCAAAAATGGGAAACTCGTTTAAGTCTCGCCACTCAACAATCTCATAATTAATTGCACGGCCGCTGGCGTACTCGACGTCATTTAGAAATCCGGCCGCCAGATCGCGCGGATCATTCCAACCGAAAACCTCCCATAGCTTTTGGTTCCCCTGCGACGGCACTGTCGGCTCGAAGTTCAGCACGATGACTCGAACCGTTTGTTCCGGATTCGTCGGCGTGATTGGTGCAACGGGCGGCAAGAAAACCCACGTTGGCGCAGGCACTACTTCTCCATAATGAGAATGCCAAACCTGAAGATCCTCCTGATCGATCTCGCCATCGCCAGTGCCATCGGCGAGTGAAAATGGCGTTATGCCTGACGTCCCATTCAGCTTGCGCCAAATCACGTAGTCGGCTGCGTCGACGCTGCCATTCTGCCCGAAATCCCCATAACCCGAAAAAGTTCCCACTGCGAGTAATTGGCGATCCTCCAGGCGCTCGAAATGTAACCCGCGCTGATGAGAATAACTATGATTGGTTACGTTCCGGTTTTTCGTGTTACAGACAATCGTTCCCGATCGAAACGAGAACGGCTGGCGCGCGCGACGGATCATGACGTACCTTGTTATGCAGGTTGGACCCCGAATGGGGTGATTGTAGCCGCGGATATTGTAGTTTCATATACTCGGCGGCAAATGCAACGAAGCGTCGCGGACGCGCTATTGCAGATCGGCTAACGTTTTCTGCTTCACCAGCGTGGTGTAGTTGCCCCAGCGCGGTGGAGAATTTCGCTGCGGCGTCGCGATCTGCATAATATCGTTGAGTGCGGATATGGCGCGCTTGTCCAAGTGATCGATCGCGTTCCAGGCGGCGAGTCGCAGGAAGGCGTTTTGTTTGTCGCCCGCGCACTTTAGAAGGACCACGATAGCTGCCGCGGCGTCGCGTTCGTTCCCAAATCGGCAGAGCGCTTCGGCGGCGGTGATGCGAACCATCGGCGAGTCATCTTCTAAAGCAGCAACGAGCCGATCATGCGCGAGCTTCATGCCGGCGTCGCCGTGTGCCAGCAGGCCAACCGCTGCCCAATAGCGGACACCGCTATCTTGGTGTTCGAGTAAGCGGCCGATCGCGGGCAAGTCTTCCCGTTTCAGGGAAGTCGCCAGGTTTGCCGCTGCGAAGATCGCCTTGAAGTCGTAGCGCTCGGGGTCATGACCCATTTCATACGGCGTCAAGTCTTGCGCCCGCTGGTGCATTTCCCATTCTGACAAAAAGCCGACATCTCGAATGTCGACAGCCCATTTGCGCTGGGCGCTGCGCAAGCGGTCGAGCACGTTTACATGCTCGGACGAATCGACGAGGTTCTTGACCTGATCGGGATCCGACTCGAGATCATACAGCTCTTCAGCTGGTTTTGTTTGCCAGAATCTTGCTTGAGCTGCATTGAGCTTCCCTTGTCGGTAAAGCTCATGCCACACGCGCGTCGTCGGTGTTTGGAACATATAGGCGACGTGCTCACCATAGATTCGATGCGGCATGTAATTGCGGATGTAGAGGTAGCGTTTGTCCCGCGCGGCCCGCATCATGTCATAGCGCTCGTCCATGCGTCCGCGGAAGCCGTAACTGAATTCCGGCTCGCTGGCTGGATCGCTTCCGGCGAACGCGCCGCCTTGCATCCACGCCGGCGGTTTGATGCCCGCCAGGCTCAACATTGTCGGGGCCAGGTCGACAAAGCTAATGAGGCGATCCGACTTCGCGCCGGCGCGATATTCGGGCGGCGCCAGGTGACGCCATTTTTCCGGAAAGTAAACAATGAACGGCACATTGAGGCCTGAGTTGTATAGAAACCGCTTGCTCCGCGGCATGCCCGAACCATGGTCACTGAAGTAAAAGATGATCGTCTCGTCGGCGAGGCCTGCATCCTCGAGCTCCTTTAGATTCTCGCCGACTTTGGTGTCCATCATCGAAAGGCGATCGTAGTACTGTGCCCAGTCCTGGCGCACTTCAGCGGTGTCTGGGTGATACTGCGGCATGCGAGCTTGCGCCGGATCATGAATTCGCTGCCGCCGCGCAATGGCGTTTCGTATTTGCGACTCGTGCGAAATGGTGTGATTGAAGACGGCGAAGAAGGGCTGATTCTTACTTCGGTTCCGCCAATGGGCCGTGGCGCTGGATTCATCCCACACGCGCCCCGGTTTTTCCAGGTTGTAATCCTCCTTGCTGTTGTTCGTCACGTAGTAGCCCGCGTCGCGCAAATATTGCGGGAACATGCGGAAGCCGGCCGGCAGCCTGACAAGTGACCGCATGTGCTCCGAGCCGGTCGATGGCGGATACAGGCCGGAGATAATCGCGGTGCGCGCCGGCGCGCAGACAGGCGCGTTGGAGTTCGCGTTGGCATAGATCAATCCGCGTGCGGCTAAGGCATCCAGATTCGGCGACGTGGCATATGTGTCGCCGTAGCAGCCCAGGTGTGGCCCGTTATCTTCGCTGGTGATCCATAGGATGTTCGGCAATTGATCGGCAGCCCGGCTTGCGCTGGCGAACAATTGACACAGCGTGATTGCGATAAGCAAACGCACGGCAACACGTTTTGTTCGTCGTGGCGGTACTGTACTCTGCGAACTGATTATAGAGATGTTCATGAAGGCGTCGTAGACTACCCGGTTGGCGCGCCCGAGGCGGAGGACATCCTAGTTTGCGCGCCAATTGTCGAGACGAAGCCTAAACTGCGCATGAAAAAACGCCGGTGACACTCCGGGCAATCCGGAACGCTACCGGCGTTTGTGAAAGGGCGCCGCCAGGCAAGGCATTGCATGCCGGTGCGTTAGGCAACCATATCCTTAAGTTTCTTAAGCGGCCGCACTTTGACGACGTTGCGCGCCGGTTTGGCCTTGAACGTGGTCGGCTCGCCGGTAAACGGATTGACGCCCTGCCGTTCCTTGGTGGCTGGCTTGTGCTGCACGACGATCTTGCAAAGGCCATGGATCGTGAAGGTTCTCGATCCACCGCGGCCGCTAAGGGCTTTGCGGATTTGCTCGTTGAGGGCCTCGAAGACGGCAGACACATCGCGTTTCGACACGCCCGTGGCGTCGGCAATGCTCGTGAAAACTTCGGTCTTTGTAGGCGGTTTGGAAGCGGCTTTCGCCATTTTGCTGAATCCTCCAGACTTGTGCAAAAGTTACTTGAAACCTTACAACGTGCCTCCATTCGCGCGTTGTGACGTGCAAATTAAAGGGTGCTGGCATAAAAAAACAAGTCGGAAAATGCTCAATTTGCCGAGAAAAACGGGGGTTTTGCAGGTCGGGGGGTCGTTTTTCGGCCGATTCCGCTGCGAGGAGCGCCGCGGGCGAGCCATCCCTCAGTTCGTTTCAGTGGGCCTAATCGATACTGAGGCCGGCTCAGTAACTCTCAGCTTGATCCCCGCGCCAAAAGTTGTAAGATGAAATGCAGCTTCATGTTACGCCATGCAGCCGGACACCATTTTTCCGCGCACGGCAATTTGGAACGCGACGCAGCCACCGGCAGTCTAACAAAATGTCGTTGTGGCGGCGGCGATAACCGGCCGTCCTTGCCGCTAAGCGGGTTTAGCGAATAGTTGGATGACCGCGGGCGCCAGGGTTCGGGCCAACGCCATTACCCATGCCGCCCGCCTTTCGAGGGTAGAGACCGCGTGACGATCCGCGCCGGAAAGTTGACCGCACTAACGATCGGCAGCGTGCTTTTCACGCTTTGCCTTGCGATTGGCTCGCAGTTCGCCAAAGCACAGCGGGGGCCATTCGGCCCCGAGAATGCGAGTCGAAGTGCAGGCGTTGAAAATGACGCCAACTCTGGCGTGTATTTGCCGACGGACCGGCTGCTCTCGCGCGCAATGACTCGCGCAAAAGAGCGATTGGCCGCCCGCGAGTATCACCAATCGCTTGGCTTTTTGCATCAGATATTCCAGCGTGAGGAGGACTCGTTTATAGAGTCGAGCGAAACCGACGCGGAGCACAGCGGCTTGAAGGCGGCCGCACGCCAAATGATTCGGGGCTTGCCGCCAGAGGGCCATGAGGCATACGAACTGTTGCACGGGGCGGCGGCGCGACGCCAGCTCGATGCGGCGCTTGCATCAGGCGATCAGGCTCGCATTGCTTCCGTAGTGCGCCAGTATTTTCACACGTGGGCCGGCTACGAAGCGGCGTTGGTGCTGGCGCAAATGGAGGCCGACAAGGGAAATTATCTGGCGGCCGGGCAGTTGTACCAGGAATTGCTCGAATCACCGCGAGCGGCGGAGCGATTTGAACCGCAACTCTCGGTGCGTGCAGCGCTAAATCAAGTCGCTGCGTCACAACGCGACCTGGCTGTGAAGATTCTTCGCGCATTGGTGGAGAAACATCCGGCAGCGCTCATCGATGTCGAGGGTGAGGAGACGCCGGGGCCGCGAGCGGATGCGGATCTATTGGCCTGGTTACTCAAGCAAGTGGGGCAACCCCGGGCAACAGTTTCGACCGAGCTGAACTGGCTGACGATTCGAGGCAATCCGCAGCGCAACGCCAAACATCCGGACGGCCCACCTCACTTGCGCGCGCGTTGGCAGGCGCGCGTGGTGAACGATCCCGGGCTTGAGTCGCATTTTGTCGCGCGGAGCGAAGAGTTTGCTCAACGAAGATTGGTGGCGTTTCCAGCCGCACGGCCGATCGCCGTGGATGACGTCGTCGTGATGCGCACGCCACGAAATCTGGTGGCGATCGGTTGGGACACCGGTAAGCGTATATGGGAAACCCGCGACGATGAGGAGTTTGAGTCGGACGATTCGCTCTCGGAGTTTTCGGCCGGCAATGAAGGCGAGCAATTGGCCGGCCAGGATACTCGGCTGGAGCGCCGAATGTGGGACGATGCGCTGGCCATGTCGCTTTCGAGCGATGGCAAGCGCGTATTTGTCGTCCGCGGCGTATCAGCTCCGTCGCAGGAAGAGATCGTGGCCTGGCAAGCCGGGCCGGGTTTCGGCCGCCGCGTCGATAATGTCACGGCGACGTCCAATCAACTCGCCGCCTATGATCTTGCGACCGAAGGCAAGTTGGCCTGGGAATTGGACGGGGCCCGGCCATCAGGCCCTGTAGCCGGCGCATTCTTTCTTGGCACTCCGCTGGCTGTCGACAACAGCCTGTACGTCATGGCGGAAATCCGCAGCGCCGTTTATCTATTGGCCTTGGACCCTGCTACAGGGAAAGTCCAATGGCAGCAGCAGCTTGTGGGTCTTGAACAGGGCATCGCGCTGGAACCAGCACGAAGACTGTTTGGAGCGACGCCATCGCATGCAGGGAGCCTGGTGATTTGCCCCACGGCGGCGGGGGCCGTCGTGGCTGTGGACATTGTTAAGCGCGAGTTTGCCTGGGTATACCGCTACGCGCGTAATATACGCTCGCCAATGGACGCAATGAGCATCTGGCAGCAACAGCCGCAGAACCAGGTCGTGCGCGCGAATAACCGCTGGCTCGACGGCACGGCTATCATTGCGGATGGCCGCGTCGTGGTGACGCCGCCCGATTCGGATGAGCTCCATTGCCTCGACATGCAAACCGGGAAAGGCTGGAAGCAGAGGCGAGGCGATGCGCTCCTGGCCGCTTGTGCGGACGGCGGCAATGTGTTGCTCGTGGCGGGTGACGATGTGCAGGCGCTGCGCCTGGCCGACGGCACTTCAGCCTGGGAACAGCAATCGCTGCCGGCCGACTCGCTTCCCGCCGGTCACGGCTATTTGAGCGATGGGGAGTACTATCTGCCGCTCACCAACGGCGAGATCCTTTCGATCGGTATGGCCGATGGCAAATTAGATCGACTCGCTGCTGGAAAGCCGGATGTCGCATTCGGAAATCTGATCTGCCACCGAGGAAGCATCATTTCCCAGTCGAGCTTGCTGCTTGACAAATATGAGCAGCTTAACGTTTTACGTCGCCGCACTCAGCAAACCTTGGCTGAGAATCCCAACGACGCGACGGCGCTGCGAGAACTGGCCGAGCTCAAGCGGACCGAAGGCGAGACGTCCGAGGCGGTGACGCTTTTAAAGCGTGCTTATGAACTAGCGCCGGGCGAGCCGCTGACGCGCGAAGTGCTGGCCGAATTGCTGCTCGACGCCTTGGCGACCGACTATGCGGCGTTCGACGATAATTTGCCGCTTCTGACGGAGCTCGTACGTGATCGCCAGCAGCAGATCGAATTGATGCGAATCGAAGCCCTGGGCCTCGACAAACTCGGGCAACGGCCCGACGCCTGGAACGCATATCTACGACTTGCCGATTTTACCGCGGAACAACCCGAGCATCTGCGTATCGATTCGGACTACAGCGTTCGTAGCGATCGCTGGATTGGCGGCCGAGTGGCCGCTTTGTGGTCCAACGCAACCCAAGACGAACAGGCGGCCATCGCCTCACAGCTTGCTGCCCGCCGCGCGAATGTGAAGGAACCAGAAACAACTGCGGAGCTGCGTCATTACCTGGCGCACTTTGACAAACTGCCCGGATCGAACGAAGTGCGGAAGGAATTGTTCGAGCTGCTTTCGAAGCGCGGCCGCCTGGCTGAGGCCGAAATCGAGCAGCTTCAATTGCCGGCCGCGGGAGAGGACGGCGGGGAGGCGTCCGCCGACTCGGCGGCGACCGCATTGTCACAAGATGCAAATCTTCCTGAATGGCCAACCGGCAAGGTAATCGGCGACGTGAAGTCGGTCGCGAGCGGAAACCGAGATCGAGCCGGGAGGGCGCAAGTCGAGCAGCTGGGCTACCGGCAACTGCGCATCGAACAGGATGTGCCGGCAGGATCGACGACACAGTGGTTCGTGTCGGGAGATTGTTCAGAATTAGTCGGGCGCAACTCACTCGGTGAGGACATTTATCGTATTCGCTTGGGCCCGACCAGCTGGGCCCCACAATACCGCGACAGCAACCTCGTGTACGCGGCCCGATTAGGCCACTTGTTGATCGCTTCACTCGGCGGCCAGATCCTGGCCATTGATTCTCGCCAAAACCAGGCGGGGCTGGATGGCACCCCCTTGTGGCAGGCGGCGCCTCTCGGGCGAATTGCGGGCGAAGGGCTTCGGGGTCGGCGCGGCGGAAGAATGCGACCCTACCGAACGACGCGGCGCTCACCGTATCATGCCTCGTCAAGCCGTAAGCGAAACTCCAGCGCGGCGGCGCTGCTCGGCAGCCTTGGCCCGGTGACGGCGCGCGGTGTGATATACCAAGAGCAGAATCAGCTGAAGTGCGTCGAACCGCTGGGCGGAGAGACACTTTGGCTGCGTACGGACATACCTGCCGGCTGCGAGCTATTCGGCGACGACGAATATGTTTTTGCCGCCGACCTAAGTGAGCGCAAAGCCCAGGTACTTCGCCTTTCGGATGGCCAGCTTCTCGGCAAGCGCGATCTGCCAAAGTTCGAGTGGCTGATGACAGTCGGCCGCAACCTGGCCACATTGGGCAGCCGCACCGAACGGGGAAACCGTGCGTCGCTCGTGCAGGTCGTCGATATCTGGTCCCAGAAGACGCTGTTTGAGGCGGAATTTGCGGTCACAGCTCAAATATCGGTTGTTGAGCCCGACTGTGTGGCCATATGCGATCCGAGTGGCCGATTTCAGCTGATCAACGTGCGCACGGGTAAGGCTATCGTGAATCAACCGATTGAGGCGGTTCCTGAGCTGCGCGGCATTCAAACGCTCCGCAGCGGCAATTCGCTCTTTGTATTGCTGAACCGACAGGCGCAAAATCAACAACATAAGCCTTTGATACAACCAGAGCATCCGATCACGGACGGTCCGGTTTATGCGTTCGATTTGAAGACCGGCGAGCCGATGTGGCCAGCGGCTGCGCTGGTGCGCAACCGCGGCATCGCGTTGTCGCAGCCGCTTGATCTTCCAATGCTGGTGTTCGCCGATCACATGACTCGCGATCCTTCCACTGGCGAGCGGATGCAGCTTCGCTTGTTGTGTATCGACAAGCGAACCGGCGAAACCGTTTATCGAAACGACAGTTTGCCGGAAACCGCGGCGGCCCGGTTTCGCATCCGCGCGCAGCGCGGCGCCGACCCACGCGTGACCATCGAGACCAGTTCGAGTAAGATTGAATTGGCGGTCACCGATGAGCCGAAGCCGCCGCAGCCACCAGCAAATGACGAGCTCGAATCGGCGCGCGAGGTTGGCCGCCGCGGGCTGCTCGGCTTAGGAGAAAGAATGCTTCGCGGAGCAATCTCGGATCCAGCGGCCGAGCGCCAACGTCAAATCCGCGAGGTGCCGCCGCAAAAGGATGACGACTGACGAGCAAAGATGAATCGCATTTACTCGAATTCCAGCTGGCTGGTCCTATTGTGCACGGCGATGCTATTGCCTGTGACGCCGGCTCATGCGCGAGTTCAGAATCCCCGGGTCCGCAAGGTCGTTAGCCAGGGGCTCGACTGGCTGGCGTATAACCAACACAAGTTGGGCCACTGGACCGCGAACGGCCGCTACCCGACTGCGATGACCGCGCTTGCCGGCATCGCCATGTTGTCGGAAGGGTCGACGACAACTCAGGGCAAGTACGCCGAAAACCTCCGTCGGGCCGTGGACTACATCATCCGGCAAAGCCGGCCGAATGGCCTCATCGGCGACCCGCTGCGAGATGACAGGTACACGTACGGCCACGGCTTTTCGATGTTGTTCTTGTCCCAGGTGCTGGGGGATGAGGAGGACGAGGACCGTCGAGCTGAATTGGTCGACGTGCTGACGCGCGCCGTGCAGTTCACCGGCCAGGCGCAAACCCAGGCGGGCGGCTGGGGATACGTCAGTGCGAAAGACGGCGGCGGGTTCGATGAAGGTTCGACGACGATTACGCAAGTGCAAGGCTTGCGCGGTTGCCGCAATGCGGGCATCCCCGTACCGAAGGAAATCGTCGACAAAGCCATTGAGTACATCAAACTTTGCACGCTGCCTGAGGGCGGCGTGCAATACAGCTCGAAAGGTGGCGGGGGCCGCCCGGCAATCACCGCGGCGGCAATCGCCTGCCTGTTTAACGCCGGCGAGTATGACAACGAGTACGTGCCGAGAATGATGAAGTACTGCGAGCAGAATCTCGGCTCCGACACGCGCAGCAGCTACGGCCATTGGCACTATGCGCATTTTTATTACTCGCAAGTCCAATACCGCGAAGGGGGCGAACGGTGGGACACCTATCGCAACGAGATCGACGCGAAGCTTCTGCGCGAGGCGGTCGAAGTGAAGATCGGCGATAAAACCGGCGTTCAGTGGTCGCAGGGCTATATCGGACCCGTATACACCACGGCGCTCAATTTGATCATCTTGCAACTCGATAACGCAGCCCTGCCTATTTACCAGCGCTAAAGCGGGTGAGTAAGTGAGTAGGTGAGTAAGTTTCAACAGCTGATCACCCGCTCTATTTATTTACTACTTACTCACTTACTCACTCACCTACTCACCACCACACCATGACCGATTCCCCGCACGAACAAACCAACGGTTCCATCGCCCGGCTTGGCGCGGCGCTGGAACAGATCAAACAGCAGCTCAGCCGGGTCATCGTCGGCCAGCACGACGTGATCGAGCAGATGCTCATCGCCCTATTCAGCCGAGGCCACTGCCTTTTGGAAGGTGTGCCCGGCCTGGCCAAAACGCTGCTGGTGAGCACGCTGGCCCGCTCGCTGAATCTCACGTTCAGCCGCATCCAGTTCACGCCCGACCTGATGCCGGCCGACATCACGGGCACCGACATCATCGAAGAAAACCGCTCCACCGGTCAGCGCGAGCTTCGGTTTCTGGCCGGGCCCATTTTCTCGCACGTGATCCTGGCCGACGAAATCAACCGCACGCCGCCCAAGACGCAGGCCGCCCTGCTCGAAGCCATGCAGGAACGCCAGGTCACCGTCGGCCGAATCCGCCACCAGATGAGCGACCCGTTCCTCGTGCTGGCCACGCAAAACCCGATCGAGCAAGAAGGCACGTACCCGCTGCCCGAGGCACAACAGGATCGGTTCATGTTCAAAGTGCTGGTCTCTTATCCCAGCTTCGACGAGGAGTTCGAAGTTGCGCGCCGAACGACAACCGGGGCGGCGCCGGAGGTCGAGGCCGTCCTCTCGCCCGAAGAGATTCTGCAGCTGCAGGAACTAGTGCGTTCAGTCCCGATCAGCGACCATCTCATTCGCTACACGCTCGCGCTTGTGCGGCAGACTCGCGTGCGCGAGGCGGCGGCCGCCGACTTCGCCCGCGAGCAACTGGCCTGGGGCGCCGGCCCGCGGGCCACGCAGTTTTTGATTCTTGGCGCCAAGGCCCGGGCACTGGTCCGCGGCCGGCCGCACGTTGCGCTCGAGGACATCCAGGCACTGGCCAAACCCGTGTTGCGGCATCGGCTTGTGGTGAATTTCGCCGCCGAAAGCGACGGCGTCACCACCGACGACATTGTCGATCGACTGCTCAATGTCACCCCTACGCGCGAAGATGAGCTTGTTCATGACGACCGCTTCCAAAAGATCTTTGCGTCCTGAGGTGATCAAGCGGATCGGTCGCCTCGAGATTCGCGCGCGTCACATCGTCGAAGGGCTGCTGAGCGGCATGCATCGCAGTCCGTACTTCGGCCAGAGCGTCGAGTTCCTGCAGCACCGGCAGTACGCCCCCGGCGACGATTTGCGCCGCGTCGATTGGAAAGTTTGGGCCAAGCAGGACCGGCTGTACGTTAAGCAATACGAGGAAGACACCGATCTGCGCTGCTGCGTGCTGGTGGATACGTCGGCCAGCATGGAATACGGGAGCGGGCCGCTCAACAAGTGTGATTATGCGATCACGTCGGCCGCCGCGCTGGCCTACCTGCTGTTGCGCCAGCAGGACGCCGTGGGCTGCGTCGTGTTCGACGAGCGCGTTCGGCAGACCATTCCGCTGCGCACGAGCAACAGCCACTTGACGACGATCGTACGCGCGCTGGAGACCAGGCAGCCGCGCGACAAAACGGGAATCAGCGACGTACTTACGCGCGTCGCGGAAACTTATCCGCGCCGCGGCATGATGATCCTCATTTCGGATCTGCTCGTCGAGCCCGAGAACGTTCTTCGCGGTCTGCGGCTGCTCCGGCAGCTCGGTCACGACGTATTGGTGCTCCACGTTATGGATGACGACGAGCTGGATTTCCCGTTTGCCCGGCCCGCGCGATTCGAAGGACTGGAGTCGGCTGAGCACCTGACGTGTAATCCGCGAGCGCTGCGCGAGGGCTATCTCGCGGCATTGGATAGCTTTCTCGCCACGCTGCGTCATGGCTGCGCGCGAGACAACGTTGATTATGCGCTCATCCGCACAAGCATGCCGCTCGACGCGGCGCTGACCGCGTTCTTACGACATCGCCAAAAGGAACGCCGACGATAGCATAAGGTGTCGAATGTCAGTGGTCGATCTGACACCGGACATCTGAAACTTGACATCTAGCCACTTTTTTTCCACGCCATAGATAGAAAACCGCAACGTGTCCTTCCTCTTTCCAGCCCTGCTGACCATCGGCTTGCCGCTTATCGCGGTGCCGCTGTTGATCCACCTGATCAACCTGCGCCGGCAACAGCGGATTCGTTGGGCGGCCATGCAATTTCTGATGGACAGTCAGCGACGCAATCGGCGCTGGATTCTGCTCAAGCAGCTCCTGCTGTTGGCTACGCGGATGGCAATCATCGCGGTGCTCGTGCTGATGCTCGCCCATATGATTGTGCGTAACGAGTGGGTGCAGCTTCTGGGCCGCGGCACGACACACCATCTCATCTTGCTCGATGACAGCTACTCGATGAGCGACCGTTGGGACAACACGAGCGCATTTGCCGAAGCGAAACGCGCGATTCAGGCCGTGGTCGACGGGGCATACGAACAAACGGACCGGCAGCTGGCCACGATACTGCGGTTTTCGGAGGCCAGCCAGCTTTCGGCCGGCGCGCAGCCGAAGGTTTTCAGCGTTGGGATCAACGACGCATTTCGCAGCCGGTTGGAATCGTTGCTGGCTTCCTGGGAAGTCTCTCAAACCGACGTCGGGCCGGCCGATGCGCTCAAGGCCGTTCCGCGACTGCCACTCACGGATGAAGCCGAGACGCTCATCCTTTACATCGTAAGCGATTTTCGCGCTCGTCAGTTCACCAATGCCAGTGCGATCCGCAAGCTGCTCAGCGACTTGAAGGAGGAGAACGAGATAGCGCAGTTCCACCTGGTGCGCTGCGTGAACGAAGCGCGGCCGAACCTGGCGATCACATCGCTGGTGCCGCAATCGGGCGTGCGCGCCGCCGGGGTCGAAATGTGGATGAGCCTCACCGCTACGAACTACGGTGATGCCCCGGCGCGCAGTGTCACAGTGCAGCTTGAACAAGACGGCGACGCGTTGCCGGCGATCGCACTGGACGACATCGCCCCGGGCGATGAGGTGTCTCATAAATTCCGCGTCCAATTCGAAGGCGTCGGTGCGCACTCGCTCACCGCTTCTCTCGGGCCCGACGCGGTCGACGTGGACAACAGGCGCTATTTCGCCTGCAATTTGCCGGCCGCCCAGCCAGTTCTCATTATCGACGGGTCGCGGGACGGCCAGGGGCAACGTCAACTGTCACTGGCTCTCGCGCCGGGCGGCAACACCCGCACGGGGTGGCAGCCCCATGTCGAGCCCGCCAGCTTTCTCGCTGACCCGGAACGGCTTGGCGAACAAGCGGCCGTGTGCCTGCTCGATGTACCGCGACTTGCCGACGATGAGCTGGCTGCGCTGGAGTCGTATGTCGAAAGTGGCGGCGGAGCGGCGTTTTTCGTCGGACCGGAATCCGACCGGAGCTTTTACAATGATCGGCTCTATCGCAACGGCGAAGGCCTGTTTCCCGCGCCGCTCAAGCTGCCAACGCAGCTCATGGACAGTAGCGAGGACGATGCGCCCGATGTCGAAGTTACCGATCATGCGCTATTCCGCGTGCTCGCGGGTCGGCGAAATGGCTTTCTGCCGCTCATTTTGATCGACTACTTTTACGCGGTGGCCGATGACTGGGTGCCGCCGAATAACGGCTCGACGCAAATCATCGCACGCTTGAGGAACAACGAGCCGCTGGTGATCGAGAAGCGGTTTGGTGAAGGCCGCGTCGTAGCGCAATTAAGTAAACTCTCCTCCGGCGACACGCCACAAGGTCGATGGACCAACTGGAGTCTCAACCCAGCGTTTCCAGTCCTGGCAAATGAGCTTGTAAGTTATTTGTCCGCGGGTCGCGTGAAAGACCCCAACTATGATGTTGGCGATGACCTCGTCGTCTCACTTGAGGAAGGCAAGTACGAGCCGACGATTCGGTTTTTCCTGCCGGGCGACGGGGCCTCTGGCGCTGTCGGGCCGTCGCGCGCCGAGGTGCCAGTCGATGCCACCTCGACTGGCGGGCAGCTCTCCGCGCAGCTGGAAGCCGTAGCTGCCAGCGGCATCTACGAGGCGCAGCTTCAGCCGCTCGACCGGGATGTGGAAGAACGCCAATTTGCTGTGAATGTTCCAACCGGCGAAGGCGACCTGGCGATCATGCATCGCGAGGAGTTTGCGCGTCAACTGTCGGGCGTCGACTTCCAGCTCCACGATGCGGCCGACATGACGCTTGATGACCAACGACTGGCCGGCTTCCGAATGAGCGACGCACTTCTCGGCGCGATTGTGGTCATTCTTCTGAGCGAGCAGGTGCTGGCTTACATGGCGAGCTTTCATGCGGCGCCAATTGGAGGGCCGCGCCGATGATCGTTTCACGTCATCTCAAGAAACTGCATAATGCAAAATGCAAAATGCAAAAATGGTTCGCATTGATCATCTTGCATTGCACATTTTGCATTTTGTATTTCCTTCCGGTCCACGCGGTGGCCAAGGTTGAGTCGCCAGGTCACAGCGTGTCCAATGGGCGATACGTGTACGAGGTGTCTCGCCTGCATCAATTCGACGACAGCCGGCTGCCGATGGCGCTTTCTGTGGCCGCGGTGATTGCGCTGGTGGCGGTGGTTTGGTATCTGTATCGGCGAGATACTGCTGAGCTCGCGCGTCCGCTGGGCGTCGGCATTGCTCTCTTGCGCCTGGTGGCCCTTGCCGGGCTATTCGTGTACTTCCTGGGAATTGAGCGGCGCACAACACGGGAGATAGTCCACAATTCGCAAGTTGCAGTTTTAGTCGATGCGAGCCAGAGCATGGGGCTCGGTGACAACGAGGGCGCCGCGTCGCCAACAACTCGCATTGCCGAAGTCGCGGCCGCCCTGGCCGACACCCCGCTCATTGCTGACTTGCGCAAAACGCACGATGTAAACGTGGCCCGCTTCGATGAAGAGGTTGCTCCGGTGATAAGCCTGCCGAAGGAAAGTAGCAGGCATGCTCCGCATGCCGCAGCTGAAGCTGAAAACGGTTTAACGGACGAAAACGATTTGCAGCGCCAACCAGCGGAAAGCGACGGCACACGGAGTGTGCCTGCTACGGTCGACTGGTCCGCGGAGCTTCAGCCACGCGGAGCACAAACGCGCTTGGGACAGGCGCTGGCAGATCAATTGCGCCTGTATCGCGGCGCGCCGCTTGCCGGCGTGATTGTTATATCCGACGGCGCCCAAAACGCGGGAATCGAACCGAGCGCGGCCGTCGAGGCGGCCAAAGCCGCGAAAGTGCCGATCCACACGATCGGAATCGGCTCTACCGAGGTCCGCCGCAATGTTGCTCTGCGCGACTTGCTCGTGCCCACCCGCGCATTTCCCGGCGACA
Organism: Lacipirellulaceae bacterium; assembly: GCA_035249585.1. Lineage (GTDB taxonomy): Bacteria > Planctomycetota > Planctomycetia > Pirellulales > Lacipirellulaceae > JABDGM01. The sequence goes on along the minus strand of DATFGJ010000659.1, from coordinate 351 downwards.
CGATCAATGTCACCGGTTACATCCAGGCCAGCGGCTATGCTGGCAAGCTTGTGCAGATGGAACTCAGGCGCCGTCGTGCTGACGACCCGTCCAGCAGCGGCAGCGTCATCGCCTCCGAGGACGTTGTCGCCGGGCCGGACAACGAAATCGTCTCCGTCTCGTTCGATATCGAGCCCGAAGAGTCTGGCTCGTTCGTGTATCAACTTCGGGTCGTTTCCCCGCCAAACGATTCGAACCCGCGCGACAATCAGCGCGAGGCCGAGGTCGAAGTCGTCGAGCGAAAGACTCGCGTGCTGCTGTTCGCCAGCGGGCCGATGCGTGACTATCAATACCTGCGAAATCAGCTATTTC
>DATFGJ010000658.1:0-3072 GCA_035249585.1 Lacipirellulaceae bacterium | reverse complement strand
GTCGACGATCGCGGCGATTTCAGGCCTCAGTTCGCCGTTCGCGTAAAGCCCGGCGTCATTGCCGCGGTAAAACAGCCGGTCGCCGTCGCGCAGCCGGGTGAACTGGCTTTCCAGCATGACCTTAATAAGAGGGCCGACGCTGCCGCCCGCCAGGTGATCCTCGGCCAGGGCGCCGACCCAGGCGTCGATGTTATTGATGTCCGCGCTATATACAGTTTCAAGCAGCCTCGCGAGCACGGAGTCGGATGTGATTTGGTTGAATGTCGTAACCGCCAACGTGCCCTTTCGGAGCTGCGTATTGAGCTGCCGGTAATCGGGCAGCCCGACATCGCGCCCGCGCTGAATATTAAGCGCCGCCAGGTCGAGCCCGCCGGCCCCGGGCACACCAAAAAGAAAGTTTCTCAGGTCGTCAATCATCAGCGTGTCGATCTCTTCGCTGCGCTGGATCGCAGCACCGGCCAGCAACTGGTCCACCATTGCCGCGTTGTTGGTGATGAGGGCCGGATTGAAAAACGCAAAGCGCAGCGGCAGCGGCGGCCGGGCCGCGCCCCCGGCGTCGACCAGCTTCAACTCAGGCGAAACCATGCTGTGCCCGAAGCGATACGTGGCGTGCGCGAAAGCATTGGTGATCGTTCCCGGAACTTCCGTATCGTACTGGTACTGCTCGGCTTTCGGCACCGACGCGCCGCTGCCCAAGAGCGCCGGCAGAAACTCGTTATACGTAATGGCCTGCATTTCAGCGCCCACGAGCTTCCGCGCCAACTGGTACTTTTGCTCGTCGCTCAAAATCGGCTCCTGCGCGGCGATGAGGTCCACGAGCCGGTTGTGCTCGCGGGTAAACACGGTGTGAAGCGAAGTCAGAAGCGAGTTCTCATTCGCTCGAACGTCGCCCGCAAGAAACAGCTGACTAGCTGGCCTTGGGCCCCTGTTCTCATTGGGGAGGCCCGCCGTGTTATATGGCAAAAGGTTGTTCGCGCTCGTGAGAAGCTTGGCGCCGGTGCCGCCGCTGGTGCGCAGCGCGGCCGCCCGCACCGCATCCGAACCGTAAACGTTCGAGGCGTCGATGTAGCTGGTGACTTCGTTGATGGGCGTACGCGAGTGCAGCATCTGAAAATTCGCACGCGTGAATGGGATCGGATTTGGCCCGAGCGGGTCCGTCGGGCTGTTGATGGCAATCGGCGCGGTGCCATTCACGGCCGCACCGTTGCTTGAGGTGATCAGATCCATGTCGTGGGCCAGAAACTGGCCGAAGGCCCACGCGAAGTCGCTCAGGCCGCGGGCACTTTTGCGGCTGGCCGATTGCGCGAAGATCGCGTTACTGATGTCGCGCGCATTGGGCCGCGCGGGTTCGGTGATCATCGCGCCCTCTTGGTCGCCAAATTCCGCGTCATAACCATGGCGGATGATCGGCTTATTGGCCGCGCCCTGGTCCGTGTTCGTCAGATGATTGAACGTGCCGTCAATCGTGCGATTTTCGGCCGGAAGCGTGCGCGCGAAAAGAAGTAGAAATAGCGCCGCGGCAACAAGATGGGAACGAAAGCTCATCCCAAGGCCTCCTTGGCTGAGCCTGATCCCCTATCCCCGTGCCGGGAGTATGACACAGCGGAACAATTTCGTCCAGCCTTTTTTTACGTCATGTAATTGCAACCACGAACGCGAGGGGTGGCTGGGGCAACGCCCCAGCGAATATCGCTGACTCGACCCTCGATATGCCAACCGCAATAATGATTAGTTGGCGAGTGTCGTCGGCGAGGACGAGTATGGTTGAAAAGCCGGCGAAAAATGCGGACAGGAGGCCGGGGTCGAAGACCCCGGCTACAGCTTCTCATCCGTTGCTTAAGCGGGCCGATCAGGCCGCCGTGGCGACGCTCGTGGCGTTCGCGCTAGTTGGCATGGGCGTGTACTGGTTCGTGCAAGGCGGCCATCGCGGCAAGCTTATCGAGATCGATCGGGCCGAACCGCTCACTGCGCGATTTTTGGTCGATATCAATTCGGCCGATTGGCCCGAGCTGGCCGAGCTGCCCGACATCGGCGAAACGCTCGCCCGGCGAATCGTCGAATCGCGCGCCGCGGCCGGCCAATTCGCCGACCACGACGATTTGCTCCGCGTGCGCGGCATCGGCCCGCTCACGCTGGAAAAGATGCGCCCCTATTTGTTACCCATGCCCGATCAAGAGGACGTGGCTGGCGGCACTGCTTCGCGCCCGGGAACCTAGCGAGTGAATGATGAACAACGAGCGATTAGTGAAAGACTTACTAGGTTTGTTCATCGCGTCCATTGTGGCCACGTCGGCTGTCGGACTTTATGTAATCGCGACCCCCAGCGACGATTGGGACTATGAAATCAAAATCCTGCTGACGACGGCCACGATCGCAGGAGCAAGCATTTGCGGGCTGGCCTGCGGCGGGTGTATGCTGCGCGGCGGCCGAGTGCTGCCAACCATCGGTCTCGTGCTGAGTGTCTTGTCGGCGGGGCTCACGTTGTTCGGAATTTGGGCTTCGCCATGGCAAGGCCCTTCGAATTGGGATTTCTGGGAGACTTATTGGAAATTCACCGCAGTCATGGTCTTCTACGCCATCGCGTGCGCCCACTTGTCGATGCTCCTCATGGCCCGGTTGGACGACATGTATAGCTGGGCGTATCTCGTGGCGTATTATTTGATCCTGGGTCTGGCTACGGTGTCGTCGTTTGGCGTTGCGCTGGAATTCTTCGAGGAGGAAGGATATTGGCGGCTGACGGGTGCGCTATCGATTTTGGTAGCGGCAATTACGCTCATGGTGCCCGTGTTTCATTGGCTCAGCCAAAAGTCGGCAGCAGTGCAGGAGGCCGAAGTCGATGAATTGTTCGCCGTCGATGAAGAATTGGCTCGCGTTAAGAAGCGGCTAATGGAGCTGGAAAACAAGCGACGGATCTTGCTCGGAAGAGAGCAATTGGGCATTGCTGAAGCACCAGTGACCAAGCACCAATGACCAAACAACCGGGCCTTCTATTTGTCATTGGGATTGGGTCATTGGTCATTGTTTGTAGGAAAGGCAGACGTATTTCGTGAAGTTCAAACTCCAAGCGCCGTT
>DATFGJ010000657.1:0-9542 GCA_035249585.1 Lacipirellulaceae bacterium | reverse complement strand
TGCCCTCTTGGCCCTTGGCGAATTGGCGCTGGAACGCGGCGATTACGCAGCGGCCCGACGCGATTGGGAACAAATCAGCCCGCTGTTGCGCGGTCCGGCGGGGCAGCCATTGTGGCTTGCTTTGCGTGATGTCGATCTGAGCGCACATTGGCCGCAGGTCGAGCGACGCTGGCGCGAGCGGCCAAATCCGCCCGCGTGGCTCGCGTACCCGGACACTCCGCTCGATCTGGCGGATGTGCGTGCCCGCTTAGTGCTGACGTCGATTCGCGCCGGCGATTTGAAACGGGCCAGAATCGAGCTGGAAGCGTTTCGCCGCTTTCACCCGGATTCCGCCGGGCGATTGGGCGGTCAAGACGGGCCGTATGTGGCCTCTTTGGAACGACTGATCGCAAATGCCTCGGCATGGCCTAATCAATCACCTCAGGCCGATTGGCCCACGTTCGCCGGCTCGCCGTCACGATCGTCCGCCACTGGAATGCTAGGCCCGGTCACGGGCCCGATCTGGCGGCAGCCGATTGAGTTGACGCAAGCCGCGGCCGCGGATCGAAACTTCCCAATGGCTACAACGGGGCAGGGTCCGATGCTCGGCAGTGCGCAGCAGCAAGGCCGTGAGGCCACGCGCCCGCTCGGCTGCTTTCCGGTGGTCGTCAATGGCGTAGTACTTTATGCGGATGCCACTCAACTTTACGCGGCCGACCTGATGACTGGGCGGCCGGCCATCACGAAAAACGGCGTCCTGCATCGAGACGATTCACTCGAACAACCGCGTGAGACAATAGATGGCCCGCTTGCGCTTGGCTGGCGAGACGAGCTGGTCGCCGCTTACGGCGTGCCGCGCTATACGCTGAGTGTCATCGACGGTATTGTGTTCGGACGCGTCGGGCGACTTGCGACGGCGCAGAGCGATTCGGGCCAATCGCAGGACTCGGATCGGATAGTGGGTCTCGACCTGGAGCGTGATGGCGCGCTGGCTTTCCGCGTTCGTCCGGCGGAAGCAAAGTGGGCGTTCGATGGCGTGCCCATTGGCGACGGCCGTCGATTGTTCGTAGCCATGCGCCAAAGCGATGTGACGCCGCACGCGTATGTGGCTTGTTTCGACGTGGCCACGAGCGGCGAATTGTGGCGCACGCCAATTGGGGCAGCCGATACACCGGCCGCAGGCTACGGAGATGAGATTACGCATAATCTTTTGACATTGGTGGGCGAGCGGATTTATTTAAACACGAATCTGGGTTTGATAGCCGCGCTGGACGCAAACGCCGGCGAATTATGCTGGCTGCGCCGCTATGATCGACATTCCGGACCGCCAATCATTCGGGGTCGCCGGGGGCCGCCGCATCTGGCTCGTGATCCGGCGCCGGCAGTTTTTCATGAGGGACTAGTAATTGTCGCTCCCTCGGATACTCCTAAGATAATTGCTTTGGATGCCGACACCGGCCAAATCGTATGGTCGACGGACTTACTGCCCGATGTGATCCACCTTCTCGGCGTTGTGCGCAACAACTTGATCGTAAGCGGCAATCGACTGGCGGCGCTCGATGTGCGATCTGGTGAGCTGCGATTTGTGTGGCCCGAGAGCGAGCACGCGGGAATTCGCGGAATGGGCCGTGGCGTTGTCGCTGGCGATGAAGTCTTTTGGCCCACGCGCAATGAAATCTATGTCGTTCACGGCGTCACGGGAGCGCAAAGCCGCACGCCGATCCCTCTGGGCGCAATCAGCGACTGTGGTGCGAATCTGTCTGCGGCCACTGGGCGGCTGCTCGTCGCGGGCCCCGACAAGCTCATGGTCTTCGGCCCCGCGCTACCCGTTCCACCGACTCAAAGCAAACTGAAAACTGAACCCGTTGCCAAAGCCGAACGGGTGCACCCTGAAACTGGCCAGTAAAGTGACCGGTCCAAAGCGACGCTACTTACGCTCCCGGATTGGCCGCAGTAGCCATTAGTCAAGAAGAGAAAAAACCTTAACCACTATCGCCAGATTTTTTAGACTCGTTTCCCAATGCCTGAAAGCGACGATCTCCAATCCGTGCAGCGGCTTAGCGAAGCGTACCGAAGCATCGCCGATGAAGTGTCGAAGCGCATCGTCGGCCAACACGATGTGATCGAACAGCTTCTTATCGCGCTGTTCGCACGTGGACATTGTTTGCTGGTCGGTGTGCCGGGACTGGCCAAAACGCTCATGATTCGCACGCTTGCCGACGCCTTGTCCCTTGAGTTTAACCGTATTCAGTTCACGCCCGATTTGATGCCAGCGGACATTACCGGCACCGAAGTAATCCAGGAGGACAAGCGCTCCGGCACTCGGGAGTTCCGTTTTTTGCCCGGCCCGCTGTTCGCCAACATTGTGCTGGCCGACGAAATCAATCGCACGCCGCCGAAAACGCAGGCCGCTCTGCTCGAAGCGATGCAAGAGCAGCAGGTCACCGTGGGCGGTCAGCGGCACCTGCTCCCCAGCCCATTCTTCGTCCTGGCGACTCAAAACCCGATCGAGCAGGAAGGCACGTACCCGCTGCCCGAGGCGCAACTAGACCGCTTCCTGTTCATGGTGCTTGTTGATTATCCGGACGAAGCGGAGGAATTGGAGATCGTCAAGCGCACGACGGCTGATGTTTCTACCCAGCTCACCTCGACTCTTGCGGCCGAGGATATCCTCGAGCTTTCGCACATAGTGCGCCGAGTGCCGGTGGCCGATCACTTGGCGCGCTATGCGATTCAATTCGCACGCCGCACGCGCGTGGGGCGCGGCGACGTGCCCGACATGGTGCGCGACTACGTGAGCTGGGGCGCAGGTCCGCGGGCGAGCCAATATTTGATTTTGGCCGCTAAAGCACGTGCCGCGTTGCATGGCCGCTATTACGTCAGCGGCGAGGACATCCGCTCCGTCGCGGCGCCCGTGTTGCGTCACCGCATCGTCACGAATTTCAACGCTGAAGCAGAAGGACTCAAGCCGGACGACATCGTGGCCCATCTCGTGCAAACGATCGCAGTCAGCGAGGGCGAACACGCCGCCTAAAAATCGGATAGCCATCTCGCCGCAGCGAGTCGCCGTGGCGACTTGGTCGGGACGCTACGCGTTCAACTTTGAAAAAGTAACGGATCGTTATTTGTCGAAGCCGCCCAAATGGGCCGGCTATGTAAACCATCTCTATGCCGTCAGCTAGTTCCGCTACTGGTCCGCTGCTTGACCCGCGCATACTCGCGCGCTTGGAGGGGTTGGAATTGCGTGCTCGGCGAATTGTCGAGGGCTATGTCGCCGGCCTGCACCGCAGCCCTTACCAGGGTTTTTCCAACGAATTTGCCGAGCATCGTGAGTACGTGCCGGGCGACGACCTGCGCTACGTCGATTGGAAGGTGTTTGGCAAAAGCGATCGGTTCTACCTAAAACAGTTCGAAGAGGAAACCAATCTCATCTGCTACCTGCTTTTGGATACGAGCGAGAGCATGCAGTACCAGGGGCCAACCGCACCGCTCTCGAAGCTCGCCTATGCGCAGTGTGCGGCCGCGTCGTTGGCCTATCTGGTGCTCCGGCAGCGCGACAGCGTAGGCCTGGTAACATTCGATCAGGAGGTGCGCCAGCTCGTCCGGCCCAGCAGCAGCCCGACCCAGTTAAAGCAACTTGTACGCGTAATGGAGGATTCGACCGCCGCGCGGAAAACGCGCACGGGACCTATTTTTCATGACTTGGCCGAGCGGTTCGCCCGTCGCGGCATCGTGGTTGCCATCAGCGATTTATTCGACGACGTCGAGGCGATCCTCGCGGGCTTGAAGCACTTTCGTCACCGGCGGCATGACGTGATCGTGCTTCACGTGCTCGACCCGGCAGAAATCGACTTTCCTTTCCAGCAGGTCACCATGTTCAAGGGCCTCGAGGCACTCGGCGAGGTAGTCGCCGAACCTCGCGGCCTGCGGGCCGCGTATCAAAAGGAAGTCGAGGCCTTCCTCAAGCAAGTACGAACCGGCTGCCGCGCGCAGCAGATCGATTACCTTATGGTGCGAACCGACGAGCCGCTAGACACGGTTCTGACGGCATTTCTCGCGGCACGCAAGAAGCGCATCAAATAATCCTTCAACCAGCGCAGCCGGGTCGTCCCCGACCCAGGCCGACTGAAATTTGTGTTTCCCCAATTGTTTCTCTTAGCCTTCGGCTTCACTAATCTGGCCATGCTCGGTTGGCTGGCAGCCGCGGCGGCGCCACTGTTGATCCACCTGTGGAGCCGGCATCGTTTTCGCGAAACGCCATGGGCCGCAATGCAGTTCTTGCTGGCGGCGATGCATCGCAACGCGCGCCGCTTGCGTCTGCAACAATGGCTGCTCTTGGCCATGCGGACGATCATCATTGCGCTGGTGGTCTTGGCTGTTGCCGAGCCTTACGGCGAACATCTTGCCGCTGGCAGAACGAATACGCCAGCACATAAGGTGATCGTCATCGACGGCTCGCTATCGATGGCATATCGCGACGATATGGCAAGCAACTTTGAGCGCGCTAAGACGCTCGCAGCCGACTTAGTGCACGGCGGCCGAGCGGGCGACACATTCACCGTTATCCTCATAGCCACGCCGGCAGAAATCATTGTCGGCAATGAAACCGTCGATGTCTCAGCCGTCTTGGCGCAAATCCAGTCACTGGCCCAAACGCATGCACCGGCCGATCTGCCGGGTGCGATTGCACTCGTCGAGCAAGCCCTCGCCGATCGAACAAATGATCGCAACATTACTCGACGCCAAGAAGTATACTTCCTAACAGATCTGCAACTCGCGACATGGCAGCTCATGCCACCTGCGATCAGCGAACTCACCAAGCGCGCCGCGCTGTTCATCATCGACGTCGGTCAGCCGGATGCGGCAAACCTCGCGGTTACGCGGCTGGCCTCGTCCGAACCGTTTGTAATTGTCAATCGCGAAATGATCTGGGACGTCACGCTGCGCCAATTCGCGCCAAAACCGTTCGAGAACTGCCGCGTCGAGCTGCTCGTCGACGACGCGGCGGTAGGCGAACAGATTATCGATGTACCAGCCGGCGGTGAAGCGAATATCCGCTTTTCGCATCGATTTACGTCGCCGGGTTCGCATACGCTGGCCGTTCGCGCCGCGGGAGATCGATTAGAGCCTGACAATGAGCGCTGGCTTGTTGTGCCCGTACGCGAGGAGATTCGCGTGCTGTGCGTTGAAGGGAAAGAGGGCGCGGCAAAGTATGTAGCCGAAGCGCTTAATCCCGACCAGGCCACATCGGCAATTCGTCCAGTAGTTGCGTCCGAGGGGAAGCTTGCCGAACTAAAGCTCGCCGATTTCGATTGCGTATTTCTATGCAATGTGCCCCAGTTCACGGCGAGCGAAGCGCAGCGGCTGGCGCGCTACGCGGCCGACGGCGGCGGCATTGTATTTTTCCTCGGTGACCGAGTCGTTCCCGAATCGTACAACCGCCTGGTGACAGGGCAGCAAACCGGGGCTACCCCGCCCGCGGTCAGTCCGGCAATACACGGTTCTCAAACCGCGATCCAATCCCAACCGCTCCTTCCGGCACGGATTGGCGAGCTTGTCACTGAGCCCCAGTTCGGTTTGGATCCGCTCGATTACCGCCACGCGATCGTCGCTCCGTTTCGCGGGAACGAACGAGCCGGGCTGCTGACCACGCCGGTGTCGCGGTATTATCGCCTAGAGCTGTCGAAACAATTGCGAAATATCGAAGTCGCGGCGGCAATCCGGCGCGGCGATCCTTTCATCGTCGCCGCTCCGTTGGGCAAAGGTCGCACCGTTCTGGTCGCGACCGATGGCTCACTTGGCTCCGTCGATCCTACAACTGGCGAGCCATGGACCGTCTGGCCCACTTGGCCCAGCTTTTTGCCGATCGTCCGCGAGCTGCTGGCTTACGCGGTCAGCGGTAAACATCAAGAATGGCAACAACCTGTCGGCACGCCGCTCGCAAGCCGGGTCGTCTCCGACGCCGGCACTACTCTCAGGATTCTTCGACCCGACGGCACCACGGCGCCGGTGGCGCTGCATGATACGCAAGCCGAACGGCAATGGAGCTTCAGCGACACCCGGCTTGCCGGGATTTATGCGATTGCCGGCCAGACGCAGGAGGCGTCGCAGCGATTCGCGCTCAATGTTGACACGCGCGAAAGTGATCTGACCAGAATCGACGCACGGCAGTTGCCGCAAGAGTTCATCGTTCGCAACCTGCCGCCATCTGCGCGCGATGAATCCACGGCACTTTTGGCTCACGCCACGTGGAGTGGACGGCTACTCTGGCTCGCGCTTTTGCTATTGTTCATTGAGTCGTTTCTCGCCTGGCGATTTGGCCGGAGGGCTGCATGAGCGGGCGTGTCCCAACCTGGCTTGCAGACTGGATCGGCGTTTCCACGTCGTCCGCGGAAAATTCGGCAACGTGGCAGCTTGATTCGGCCTGGCGGTGGGCGCCGTGGGCAACGGTATTGCTGTTAATTGGATTGGTCGCTTGGACCGTTTGGCTTTACGCCCGCGAATCGACGGCAGCCGGCCGGCGCTATCGCGCGCTACTTGTTGCATTGCGACTTCTTGCAATCGCCGTCGTGCTCGTGATGATTGCCCAATGGACGATGGCGTTGCGGCTCACGGCCCCGCCAATAGTTGCCCTAGTGCTCGATCGCTCAGCCAGCATGGAGACCGCCGATCCGTACAGCGACGCGCAATTTTTCGGCAAGATCAAGCAGCAATTGGCCAACAATGAACTGAGCGACGCCACGAGGCTCAATCTGGTGAAGCTGCTTCTTACGCAAGCAGACGGTAAATTCATTAGGGAGCTGTCCACACGCCACCGCCTGGAAGTGTACTACGTTGACGGCGCAATTGAACGCATGCCAACCTCGACGGACGGGTCACAAATTACCCAAATGCTGCAAGAACTGTCGCCCAACGGACCTAATCGCGATGCAACACGATTGGGCGACGCGGTGCGGCAAGTGCTACATGATTTTCGTGGAGCGCCGCCAGCGGCAATCGTGCTCGTGACCGACGGCATCAACACCGACGGTCTGCCACTGGCTGCAGCGGCAGACGAGGCGCGCGGCGCCGGAGTCCAGCTGATGGCCGTTGGTGTTGGCCGCGCAACGCCCTTGCAGGACATCGAATTGGCCGATGTGATCGTGGATGACGTGGTCTTTGTCGACGATGTCGTAAGCTTCCAGATTCAAGTCAAGGCAAGCGGCTTGGCGGGGCGGCCAGCGAAAATTTCGTTACGTCGGCGCGGTGCCGCTGGCTCTGCCAGCGATTTATCCAAAGTTGTCGAGCAAACCATTGAATTGCCGCCGACTGGCGAAACGCTCACCACGCGGCTTGTGGATCGCCCGCGCGAACCGGGAGACTTCGTATACGAAGTGGAAGTGCAGCCGCACGCTGACGAAACTAATCAGGACAATAACCGCGAGCGGCGTGCTGTCACCGTTCGCGCTGACAAAATCAGCGTCTTGCTGGCACAAGCGTATCCAAGTTACGAATTTCGCTTCCTGAAATCATTGCTGGAACGCGACGACACGATCGAACTTTCTACATATCTGCAGGACGCCGACCCGGCGTTCGCCGAGCAGGACAAAACGGCTCTGCGTTCGTTCCCGCTTAGTCGCGAAGCGCTGTTTGAGTACGATGTGTTACTTGTCGGGGACGTGGACCCTCGCTTATTGCCGGGAAGTGCTTGGAAGAACGTGAGGGCCTTTGTCGTGGAAAAGGGCGGAGGAGCGGCCTTTCTCGCAGGGCCGCGGTTCTTCCCCTCGCTGTATGCCGACAATTCCGATGTCGCGGCGCTGCTACCGTTTGAAGGACTCGCGCGCGCCGCTTCGTCGGATGAGCAATTTCTCGAAAGCGCCAAAAGCGGGTTCACCGTCAGGCCCACGCAAATTGGCCTGCAGAACCCTGCAATGCAGCTCGGTGACACGCCGCCCGACACAGAACAAATCTGGCAGCAACTCGCGCCACTGTACTGGCTCTACGAAGTTGAGACGCCAAAGCCCGCGGCGCAAATTCTCGCTATCGGGAGCTCCGCGCGAGCCGGCTCGTCGGCTAGGCTGAGCTCACCGCAGGCCCCGAGCCCGGCCTCATGTCCCATTATCTTGTTCCAATACGTTGGCCCCGGCCGCGTACTGTTCCATGCCGTCGATTCCACCTGGCGATGGCGGCTGGGCGCAGGCGACGCATATTTTGCGCGCTACTGGGTGCAGACGATCCGCTTTCTCGCGCGCGGCAAACTGGCTAGGGGCCGCGGTGTCCAGCTCGTTACCGACCGCAGCGAATATCGCCAGGGCGAGGCTGTGCGATTGCGGGCACGATTTTTGGATCTCCAGCTCGCCCCAGCCAATGAAGCCGTCACGATATTGATCGATTCACCCGGCCAGTCCAGGCGGCGGACTATATTACGACGCAATTCTGCTGCATCGGGCGTTTTTGAAGGATTGCTTGGTGATCTTGCCGAGGGCGAATATGAAGCCGTCATGGTTGAGCCACAGTTGCCAGGCAATCCGCCGGCCACGCACTTCGCGGTTGTGGCCCCGCCCGGCGAATTATCGCGACTCGAAATGGATGCCGCAGCTCTCGCGGCTGGCGCCGAAACAACCGGCGGAAACTTTTACACGATAGAAAATGCTGACCGGCTTCCGGCTGAATTGCCGGCCGGCCGCCGCACTCCGCTCGAAAGCCTGCCACCTATGCCCCTCTGGAACCGCTGGTGGTTACTTTCGGTGTTCCTTGCTTGTATCACCAGTGAGTGGATTTTGCGAAAACGGAAGGGAATGTTGTGAAGAAGATGCCGGATTGCGGATGCAGGATGCCGGGATCCCTCTCCCCGGCATCCCGCACCCAGTATCCTTCATATTAATATTATGCACCCACTCTGGCAAAAAATCACAACACTGCAGCGCCGACTCATCTGGCGGCGGCGCGCGACGGCCGTGTGCGCGATTGCCGCCACGACAATTGCTGTGGCATTAGCGCTCGGAGCGGCCGATTATCTCGTGCGCTTCTCCGATCGTGGCCTACGAATTATGGCGACGTTCGCGCTCTTCGCCGCGTTTGCGTGGGCAGTTTATCGCTGGGCATATCTGCCAAGTCGCCGACCGCTGGCACGCCTAACTGTTGCACGACGCATCGAGCAACGATTCCCCCAGCTCAAAGATTCATTGGCAAGCGCCGTCGAATTTCTCGCGCAGTCGGAAGAGGATCCAACGTCGGGGTCGGCCCAATTGCGGCGACTGGTGGTTGGCGACGCGCAGAATACCGTCGACGACTTGAATCTCGATGAGGTGATCGATCGGCGGCCGCTGCGCTCGGCCGCGTCGTGGCTAACGGCCGCGACGGTATTGTTAGCCGTATGCGCGGTTTGGAACGCGGGTGTTGTAACCACCGCGCTGGAACGGCTCGTCGCCCCATTGGGCAGTGCGGAGTGGCCGCGCCAGCACTATCTGGCATTCCGGGACGTGCCGACGCGGCTGGCCGCCGGGCAAACTTTTGAAGTCACGTTGGTCGACACTGCCGGCCCACTGCCCGATGATGTTCGCATCGAATATCGCGGCACCGGC
>DATFGJ010000656.1:0-4739 GCA_035249585.1 Lacipirellulaceae bacterium | reverse complement strand
CGTCAACTTCAGCTAATCCGGTCCACAGTCGTCGCACGAGCTCCGACGCGCGCTGATGAAGCGCAGCGAATGCAGCAGCCAGTTTCTCTCGCCGCGATCGGCCGGCGCCGATCGATGCCAGAAAATCGACAGCTGCCGGCGCGCCGGCAATTCCCTCGTGGTTTTGCGTCCCCGTTTCAGCGCGCTCGGGTGCTTTATCCGGCGCCGGTTGCAACTTTGCAAATGGCAGCGAGTCCAAGAGCTCGCGCCGACACCAAAGCACGCCGACGTGCGGGCCGTAGAACTTGTATGCCGAACAAACGAGAAAGTCGCAACCAAACGCCCGCACGTCGGCCAGCTGGTGCGGTACGTAATGAACGGCATCGACAAACGAGTAGGCGCCAACCGCATGCGCCAGCCGGCTCGCCCGCGTCACATCGTTGATTGTCCCCAGCGCGTTCGAGGCCGCCCCGACGGCTACGAGCTTGGTGCGACGCTTAACTTTTTGCTTGAAATCGTCCCAATCGAGCGTTCCGTCAGCCGGATTCATTCGCACGACTTGCAGCGAACAGCCGCGTTCCCGGGCCAATACCTGCCACGGCCCAACATTGGCGTGATGATCGAGCTCGGTCACGATAATTTCATCGCCCAGTGAGACGACCTTACCGAGCGCGCGTGAAAGGTGAAACGCGATCGTCGTGGCATTGGCGCCGAACACAATTTCATCCGCCGCGCCGCCAACGAATTCCGCAACCGCCTGGCGGGCCTGTGCAATGATCTCGTCTGTTTCCGCACTCGTCGGAAAATTCCAGTGCGTGTTGGCATTGTGATGGGAAAGATAATCGACCATCGCATCGACGACGCCGCGCGGCACCTGCGTTCCACCCGGTCCATCAAAGTAAGCAACTGGGACGCCGTTGTGCTTGCGCCCGAGCGCCGGAAAGTGCGCGCGAATCTCGTTCAGCGCAAGTGCCCCGGCCGCACGGTCGCCCATTGCGTGTGACGAATCTCGTGTTGCTTTCCCAGTGGCTTCAGTCATCAGCTTTCATTTTCTTTGGAACGATTTCGCCACTCGGCCGCTTCTTCGCCGTCAAGGCGCAGCGTGAGGCATTTCGCGCTGCCGCCGGCCTTTACGAATTCGTCCAGCGGCGTCGCGATTGGTTGGTAGCCGCGCGATGCGAGCGCCGCGTGCAGATGGTCGCAGCCAGTATTAGTGATTACTCGCCGGCCGATCACGACGGCGTTGCATGCGAACCGCTCCGCTTCCGCCTGTTCTACGTCGATGAGTTGTTTTACGTGCTCACGAATCGCGCGTTGGCCGTACTCGTCAAACGCCGGCGGATACCAGATGGCTTCGCCCTCGCGCAGCGGGCAGAAGCAGGTGTCGAGGTGGTAATAGCGCGCGTCGACCAACTCGACTGGAATCACGCGAACGCCGAGCATGCGGCCGATCTCCTGGTGGCCGCCCGCGTCGCTGCGCATGCGGTATCCCGCATAAAGAGTGTCGCCGCAAAACAGGGCGTCACCGGCCCCTTCGAAACTGAAGTTCTCCGCCACGTTGACGATCTCGAAGCCGTTCTCAGTGAACCAGTGCCGATTGTATGGCTCCTCGCCCTGCCGCTGGCGGTGCCGGAACCGCGAAACGAGCGCCTGCCGGCGGTAGATCATCGCCGCGTTTGCCGTAAACACCAGATCAGGCAGCCCCTCGACCGGCGCGAGCAGCGAAACATTGGCACCCGCACCGGTGATCTGTTGGTATAGCGACTGCCATTGCCCGACGGCCACCGCATGCTCCGCTTGACGGGTCATGTCCATCCACGGGTTGATCTCGTAGTGGATGCCATAGAAGTCCGGCGGGCACATCAGGATGTGGGGCTGCGAGGCGGCTGGCGACGCCATCGGAAGACTCCAAGAGATTGCAAATTGCAAATTGCAAATTGCAAATTGAGAATCGCCGAGGGTTGGCTTCCAATTTGCAATTTGCAATTCTCAATTTGCATTTTGCAATTTCTCCTGGGCTTGTACCTCCTGCACCAGCGCCCGCAAGAATGGCTCCACATCCGTCACCAGTCCCAGAGTTTGGAAGCTGCCCCGGTCGCTGAGCTTGATTGCCGTCGACGGGTTGATATCGACGCACACCACCTTTACCCAGGCCGGAAGCAAATTGCCGACGGCGACCGAATGCAGCATCGTGGCGATCATCAGGCAGAACGTGACGTCGCGAATCGCGGCGCGCATCTGGCGCTGTGCTTCAAGCGCGTCCGTGATGACATCCGGCAACGGGCCGTCGTCGCGGATGCTGCCCGCCAGCAGAAACTCCACGTTGCTGCGGACGCATTCGTACATGATGCCGGACGTAAGGACGCCTTGCTCGACGGCGCTCTGGATCGAGCCGGCGCGGCGAATGCGGTTAATCGCCCGCAGATGGTGTTCGTGGCCTGTTTCGGCGATGCTGGCGTCGTCCAGGTGAACTCCGAGGCTGGTGCCGAATAGCGCCTGCTCGATGTCGTGGGTGGCCAGCGCGTTGCCGGCGAACAGCTTGTCGATATATCCGCCACGAATCAATTGGCACAGCGCCGGGCCGCTTCCGGTGTGCACGATGGCCGGGCCGCCGACAACAAGCGTTTTGCCGCCGCCGCGCCGATTAGCGACCAGGTCGCGGGCAATCTCGCGCACCAGCGCGCCCTTGGGCTTCTCGGTGGAAACGCCGCTCGACATGAAGCTGAAATCGCTGTGCACGCGCGTGCGCTCCACAGGAATCACGCGCACGCCCGCATGACCACACACGACCGGCATGCCGCGGCGGACATCAATCATCGGGATGCACCGGGCGGCGAATGCCGGGTGTCGGGCCTGCGGCGTGCTCAGCCGAGCGGTGTCAGGTGCCTGATTCCCACTGACACCTTGTTCCACCACGATGCCACAGTCCATCTCCTGATCTGCGACTTCAACCCATTGACCGTCAAGGCGGATTTCCGTGCGCTGGTTCGTCGTACTGTAAAATCCCTCAGGGAACGCGCCATCCATGTCGGCAGCAACCAGGCGGCAGTCTTGTTTCGTGGTCGGCACCGCGCCGTGGTCGGCGATGAGGGCCAGGATGCGGTCCATCGCATCCGCGCTGCGCGTCCGAACCTCAACGACGGCGTAACTCGGGTCATGTCGATTCTGACCGATGTTGATGCTGGTAATTCGGAACTTTCCGCCTCCTGCCGTGATCGAATCCAACACCTTCGGCAAGATCAGGCTGTCGATGATGTGGCCCGAGATCTCAACTTCCTCTACACGAGGAAATTCCGCGTCTGCTGACTCACGAGATGTTAAAGCTTGACTAGTCATGAATGGATTTTTGGACCACAGCGGCACAGAGGACACGGATTAAGAAGGACGAGAGCTGCCGGATCGAACGTCAGTCGTGTTAATCGCCAACCTTCATTGCTTATTTGTGCTTCACCTTTTTGATCAGCCACTTCTGCTCCGTGTGCTCTGTGTCCTCTGTGGTGAATACGCATTGAAATTGCCATGCCGGCCCGGCTTTCCGCGTCCGCGGTAAAGCCTTATACTTTGGATGGTTTTACCACATTCGCAAGGCCAGCGGCGGACTCTTCGCCGACAGAGAAAACATATAAGACGCCAATCAAAATGGAAAAGCAGGAAGCCAAGTCAAAATGGGACGAGTTGGTTCGGCAGCTCGGTGCCGAAGTAACGCCCGAGATCGAGCAATTGGTTGAAGCGGGGCCGGCTCCGCCCGCGGACCCGGTCTCCTATTCAATTCGCTCTTTATCGGAAGAGGGCGCTCCGCAGCCGCCAACAGCGCCGAAGCGCCCCGCGGCCGGTTGGGACAATTTGGCCAGCGAGTTCGGTTTGCCTTCGCCGCCGGAGCCTGAAGCGCCAGCGGCGGAAGAAACGGTTGCGGTCACAAAAAAAACGCCGGGGCCGCGTGCCGCTAGCGCAGACCGTCCCAGCCGCGAGCGTCCTGGCCAGGATCGCCGCGAAAGGCATGACAAGCGCCCTCAGTCACGCGAAGAAAGTCGCGAAGCGTCGCACCAGCGCCGCGAACCGCCGGATCGTCGCCGCAAGTCGCCAAAGTTGCGTGAGCGAAACCAGCGCCGCGAAGAGGAAAGCGAAGCAGCCGAGGCCTCGCACACAGCGCGCGAGGTGACGCCGCCAACTCGTCACGTGCGCGAAGAGCCGAAACCGGAGCACGTTGAGGAGCGTCCCAAGCCCGGGCCTGCCGTTAGCTTGTGGCATAAGATCTTCGGTTCGCCGGCCGACCAAAGCGCTAAGCTCGAAGAGATTTCGACGCGCCCGGACGATGAGACCACCACGCGCGAAGTAGCCGATGAGCAGCCGCTCTTGCGCGACACGGAAATCGACGCTGATCGCGCAGTCGACGATCAGCTTGAAACACATGGGCGCGATGAATTCGAGCGTGGCGTCGAGCCTGAGTTCGAACGCGAACAGTCCGAACAAGACGAACGACGGCCGCGTCGTTCGCGGCGCCGCCGCCGAGGTCGCGGTGGGAAGAGCGAATCTGGTTTCGACGGCGGTCACCGCGCAGCGCGAAGCCAGCATCGATCCGACGAACCTCAAGAAGACGATGACGACCTCAACGATCTCGCTGACGGCAGCGATGAAATTGGGTTCGACGCCTCCCAGGATGCGTCCGAGGGCGACGTCACCGACACGGAGGATCTCGAAGGCGACGAGAATGGCAATCAGCGCATAGCCCGATCTCGCGCTGCGCTTCAGCGCAGCATTCC
>DATFGJ010000655.1:0-3757 GCA_035249585.1 Lacipirellulaceae bacterium | reverse complement strand
AATACGTGGCGGTGGACGCGAGCCGGCCTGAGCTCGCTCGCTTCAAGAACGTCGTCGGCCACGTCAAGACGGTCAATATGAGCGGCCGCGCGCTCGTGGAATTCATGGACTATCACCTGAACGTCGGCTGGTACGACATCGACCCCGAGTTTTTGAAGGTCGTGGACAAGCCGCCGCCGAAAGTTGAAAAACCAGCGGCAAAGAAGCCGGCGGCCAAGGCCGACGGGACGCCCGCCGCCGCTGCGAAGGCGCCAGCGAAAGAGAAACCGCAGCCAGCTGCCGCAAAGGCCGCCGGCAAACCGTCGGTGGCGGATATTCTCGCCGCGGCCCGCGCCGGCAAAGCGGGAGGCGTCGCCGCGAAGACGCAAGTCGAGGCGAAGCCGGCAGCACCAAAGGCCCAAGCGGCACCTGCGCCCGCAAAACCATCCGCTCCAAAAGTCGATCGCTCCAAGATGAGCGTCGCCGATATGCTCGCGGCCGCCCGCGCCGGTGGCGCCCCAGGGACAGCGGCTGCGCCGACGGCGGCTAAACCTCAAGCTAAAGCAACGCCTGCCGTGGAAGAAACGGCCGACGACGAAGCGCCGGTGGAAGAACCTGCCGTGGTAGCGCCGCCCGCAGCCAAGCCAGTTGCGAAGTCCACCGAAAAGATCGACAAGTCGAAGATGTCGATCGACGATATGCTCGCCTGGTGCCGCCAGCACGACGCGAAGTAACCGCGTTACTTCGTGCTCGAGTCGATATTGGTTACACGCGCGACTTTGCCGCGGTCGTGCTGGCCACTTCTTCCTCGCTCGTGTCGGCGTGCTCGGCGCCGTTGACGCTGCCGTTGCCGGCCGTCTTCGTGACGTCGTCGCCCACGAGCTTGGCCAGGCTGTCTGGAATCTCCACGCCGCCGATGTCGCGCATCACGTGCAGCATCGGAGGCAGCGTGCCGGCCATCTTGTGCAGGAAGTCAGCCGTGTTCGACCGGCCGTTCTGACCGCCGTTCTCCCACACGACCACCTTGTCGAACTTGATGTTGCTGATCGCCTTGGCGCTGGCGTCGGCCAGGTGATCGAGATGCTCGAGCATCATGAGCTGGAACGCCTGCTGGGCGCCGCCGCACGCTTCGACGATGCACCGCAAACCTTCGCCCTTCTTGGCCAGGATTTCGTAATGGCCGCGGGCCTCGGCTTCGAGCTTGGCGTAAATGGCGGATGCCTCGCCCTCGGCTTCCAGCCGGCGCTTCTCCGCTTCCGCCTCGGCATCGACCACAATGCGCGCCTTTTGGGCCTTGGCGGGCGCTTCGAGCTTGGCCCGCTGCTCGGCTTCTACGCGCTCGGCCTCGGCCAGGGCCGCCTTAGCCATGGCGCGATTCTGAATCTCGATGACGGCGGCTTCGGCTTCTCGCTTGCGCGCCTCGCCCTTCTCATAGGCTTCGGCCTTTTGCACAAGCAACGTGGCCTGCGACTGGGCAATCTTGGCGTCGGCGAGGTTTTCGCCCTCGACGGCCTTGGCATTGGCATCGGCCATAGCGATACGCTTGGCCTGTTCGGCCTGCTTCACGGACACGTCGCGCTGGAACGCCGCAGTTTGTTCGCCGACGGTTTGTTCCTTTTCAAGCTCGGCGATGCGCACGGCCTGCTCGCGGGACGCTTCGCGCGTGCCGATCTCGCGTTCCTTGGTGGCGCTGGCTACCTGAACGACCTTGTCGCGCTCGGCGCCGGCCACGCGGATCTCGCCCATTTTGACCTCGTCGGCCACGTCCGCGCGAGCCTGTTGAATCGCCTGCGACGCCGCCTTTTGGCCAATGGCGTCGATGTAGCCGCTCTCGTCCTGAATGTCGGTGATGTTGACGTTGATCAGCACCAGGCCGATCTTCTTCAGCTCCGGCTCGACAGAGTTCTGGATATGCTCCAAAAATGTATCGCGGTCGCGATTGATATCCTCGATCTTCATCGAGGCAATGACTTGCCGCAGCTGTCCGAAGATGATTTCCTCAGCCTGCTTGCGAATCTCTTCCGTCGAAAGCTCGAGCAGGCGGATGGCGGCGTTGGTCATCACGTCCGGCTGCGTGCCGATGGCCACGGTGAACACGCTCGGCACGTTCACGCGAATGTTTTCGATCGACAGCGCGCCGCGCAGCGGAATCTCGATTTGGATCGGCTCCAGACTCAAGTAGCGGTAATCCTGCAGCAACGGCAGGACGATGGCGGTGCCGCCGTGAATCGTCTTGGCCGTGCGGCCCGTGCCAGTGAACGCACCATACACCACCAGTACCTGGTTGCTGCTGCAGCGGCGAATCGTCGACTTGATAAAGCCCACGACCATCATGAGCACCACGACGACCGCTGCGATGATCAGTAGTGGTCCCAAATACCTCCACAAACTCGGATCGCTGAGACCACCATCCGCCTGGGCCAATAAATATTGATTCATGTTCATCACTTACCCCCACGTTCTGCCGCTAGCGGCGAATTCGACTCTGAGTTGTGAAAAAAGTTGTATGCCCGCGCTAAACGCTGGAGCCGACATTCGTGATCGGCGCCGCAACGTTCGCTGCGTGTTTTTCGGCCCGCGACACGCGCACCGTGTCTGAATTGACGATGCCGACCACGATGACCTTCTCGCCGGTCTTCAATCGATCCTCTTCATCCGTGACGGCCAGGTACTCGGCCACGCGGTTTTGCAAGCGAAACGTGACTTTGCCCGCGCCGCCGCGTTTGGCCGGAATTGGCACGTACACGGTGGCCGAAAGACCCAGCGCATTGCGTATGTTTTCAGTGCCCGTGTGCTGCAGTTTGTACACCTGCTTGAACAACCAATACACGGCGAACGTCGCGGCAACGCCGGCGAGCGTAGCGATTGCGAAGGATATTGTGGCTGGCTGGCTGTAGGCGCGAGCAGTGATGCCGGCGAGCCCGAAGAAAGTCACCGCGGCGCTCAACGTGCGCAGCGAGATCACCTCATAAAACCAATGCGCTCCAGGATGGCCTAGGTCGGCATCAGCCGCTTCGTGCCAGGCGGCGTCACCCGTTCCGCCCGCCTCCATGCCGCCCACATCGACTCCGCCCGCATCAATGCCGCCGGACAGGTCGGCGCCATCGGCCGCAAGATCACCGTCGCCGCCCAAACCCAAAAGCATCAGCACGAACTGAAAGATCAGCACTGTGCCGCCAATGAGCGCCGTCAAGTTAAATACGGTGTCCAACCACATGGCAGAATCTCCTCGCGCCGCGAGCGCACAAGCAGCCGCTCGCAGTCCGCAATTGTAGCTTAATCGCCCCGCGCGTGCGATCAGCTGCGGCCGGGCCCGCGCGTTTCGGCCGGAAAAACCCGCACCGCCGCGACGCTCTGTCGAGCCTCATTGATTTAAGAGCAATTCGCCGGCGATCAACTAATCTTGCCGGGAATCGGAGCGCCAGATTTGCCGCGAAAATAAGGCCCCGGAGCAGTGATTGCTCGCGACGTCGATTTAAGAAAAGGACTTATTCCTCTTCCGGCTCGCCGACGTCGATCTGCGACCAGTCGACATTCATATTCTCTTGTACGACGTCGCGCAAGACCGTTCGCGCCTGCTGCAGATCGTCTTCGGCCACCAGTATCTTCACCCAGCCGGGCGCTTCGGCGCGGAAGCCGGCCGTGTGCGTGCCGGTCATCGTCGCTTGAATGCCGCCTTGCTCCAATGCGGCGACGATGACGCCCGCCTCCATTTCCGTCGGCGTCGATTCCAAAAGCACGAGACGTTCGGAATTTTTCGCCATGAGGTTTTCAGCCT
>DATFGJ010000654.1:0-14977 GCA_035249585.1 Lacipirellulaceae bacterium | reverse complement strand
TCGGTCGCTCGACGAGGCCGCGCGGCAGCGACTCGGTGGCATCAATTCTGGCCGCCGCAGATACAAAGACTCGCGGCGAAATCATGGCCAACCTCAAGACGAACAAAGCGGTGATGGCTCGCCGGCTGGCGATTGCCGAACCAGTAATCCATCGGCGACCGGCCAATCAATCGACCCCAGCGCGCCAGGCTATCGTTCGTGAGACTTCACCATCGGAAACCGATCGAGACACCGCTCCGCGGCGCGCGCGGCGGCCATCGAAACCCGCGCCGGCACCATTGCCGCCACTCAATTTCGACGCGCTCGTCGAGTTGAATGATCGCATGCTGGCGGCCTTGCTGCGCCAAGTGGAGCCGAAGGTGCTGGCGCTTGCTCTGGTCGGTTCGCACGACGAATTCATCGAGCGAATCTGTGGCCAGATGCCGCGGCGCATGGCGCGGGAATTTCGCCGGCGATTGCGACAAATCGGTCCGACGCGCCTCAGCGACGTCGAGGCAGCGCAGCAAGCCGTTGCGCGCATCGCGGCCCAATGCGTCGCGGCCCAGCGAACGAAACCTCTTGCACGGGCAGCATAAGCAAACCACGAAGCATTCACGATGGCCACGATCATTCGCAAAGACAGCACGACCACAGCCGACGTGAAACACGCGGGCCAGCCGGTGGCGTTCAGCTTCGCCGACATGCGCGGCCAGGCCAACGATTACGTGGAGACGGTGCGACGCGAAGCGGCCAAGATCGTCCAGCAGGCGCACAGCCAGGCCGAGCAGATTCGCCGCCAGGCCGAAGCGGCGGGCCGGAAGGCGGCTGAAGCGGCGGCCGAACGAACGCTGGAGGAAAAAATCGGCAAGCGGATGAATTCGCTTGTGCCCGCGCTGGAACAACTGGCCGCGCAGATCAACGACGCCAAAGGCGAGCTGCTCGCGCATTGGGAGCGTTCGGCGCTGCATGTGATTACGGGGATCGCAGAGCGCGTCATCCGCCGACGGCTGGAAAAGGAACCTGAAATCGCGCTCGATGTGATTGCCGACACGCTGCGACTGGCCGCCGGCTCGGCCGACATCACGCTGCATGTTAATCCGACCGACTATGAGAACCTCGGCTCGCAGATTGCGCGATTGGCGTCGACTCTGTGCCGCCTCGCTCCAAGCCAAATTATACCCGATCCCGAAATTTCAGCCGGCGGCTGCCGCGTAGCGACGAAGTTCGGCGAGATTGACGAGCGAATTGAGGCGCAGCTGTACAGGATTGAACAAGATCTGGAGTGACGACGGTGTCTGCTAAATACGGTGTCAGGTGTCAGGTGTCAGATGTCAGACCTCAGGATTTGATGCTGACACCTGACACTTGAAACCTGGTACCTAAACGAACATGGCCACGATGCTGCTCGACACGTTGAATTCGACCATGACGGCCTCACTCACGGGTTGTGTGGTTGAGACCGTCGGCATGACGGTGGCGGTCGCGGATTTTCCGGCGCCCGTTGGCGCTGTAGTTTCGATCGAACGCGAAACGGGCCTGCCCGTCGAAGGTGAAGTCGTCGGCTTTCGCGATGATGCCACAATGGTGTACCTGATCGCGGGCACGGCCGGTGTGCGACGCGGCAATCGGGTGAGACTTGTGCGTACGAGTCGTTCGCTGCGCGTCGGCCCGGCGCTGTTAGGGCGAATCGTCGATGCGCGCGGCCGGTGCATCGACGGTCGGCCGCAGCCCTTGGTGCCCGATCGCGTGCGGCAGGATCGTCAACCGCCGCCGCCCGTCGAGCGGCCGCGGATTCGCCAGCCACTGGCCACCGGCGTGCATGCGATCGATGCGCTCCTCACCTGCGGCCGCGGGCAGCGGCTGGGAATTTTTTCCGGCTCGGGCGTGGGCAAAAGCGTTCTCCTGGGCATGATGAGCCGCGACACCAATGCCGACGTAATCGTGACTGCGCTGGTTGGCGAGCGTGGCCGCGAGGTGAACGAGTTCATCGGGCGCGACCTCGGCCCTGATGGATTAAATCGCAGTGTCGTCGTCGTAGCGACGAGCGACGAGCCGGCGATTGCGCGTGTGCACGCGGCATTCACTGCCACGGCCATTGCCGAATACTTTCGCGACGAAGGGCGGCACGAGCTCCTCGTCATGGACTCGATCACGCGGCTGGCGATGGCCCAGCGTGAGATCGGCCTGGCGGCCGGCGAGCCGCCGACGACGCGCGGCTACCCGCCCTCGATGTTCGCCCTGCTCCCGCGGCTCGTGGAGCGCGCCGGCCAGACGCGCGCGGGCAGCATCACCGCTTTCTACACGGTGCTCGTCGAAGGCGACGATGAGAATGAGCCGGTGGCCGACACAATGCGTGGGCTCTTGGATGGGCACGTGTGGCTGTCGCGCAAGCTGGCCGGCCGCGGCCATTATCCGGCCATTGACATCCTGGCGAGTGTCAGCCGGCTGATGAAAGACGTCACGACGCCCGAGCACCAGGCGGCCGCGCTCACGATTCGCCAGTTGCTGGCCGCGTATGCCGAACACGAAGATTTGCTCGCGATCGGCGCCTATCGCCGTGGCACCGACCGCACGGTCGATGCCGCGGTTGAGATGCGCGACGCAATCGACGGATTTCTGCGGCAAGCGGTCGACAAGTCGTTGCGGTTCGAAAGCGTCGTCGAGCAGCTTGTAAGTTTGTCGAACCACGCTCAGGCAAAAATGAGTACATAGGTCAGAGTTTTCCAACCTGATGAGCGTTAGGACTAGCGTGTCAGCCAGGAAAGGCTGACCAACGGCCATGACCAAGTACAAATTCCGCCTGGAAACATTGCGAAACGTGCGCCAAGCGCGGCGCGACGAGCGGCGCATTGCCTTGGCGGAGGCGTTTCAGGCCGGCGACTTGCTGGATGAGCGCCAGGCCGAACTGGCGGCGGAACAAACCGAGCTGCGTGCGTTGCAGCGATCGGCTGGGGGCGGTCGATTTTTGGACGTGAACCGTCTGCTGGAAGCGCAGCGTTACGAGCTGGTGCTCAAGGTGCGCGGCCAGGAGATCGCAAACCAGCGCGCGCTTTTGGAAACAGAAACCGAGCGTCGCCGCCAGGCACTTGTCGAGGCGGACCGCGACGTTCGCGCGCTCCAATTGCTCGATGAACGGCAGCGCCGAGAGCACCAACGGCAGGCGCGGCGCGCCGAATACAAACAGCTTGACGAAACGGCAGCTCAGCGGCATATCCGCCTGAGGCGGAGACCGGCATGAAACGAATCATCGCACTCCTGATGTCGCTCATCGGCTATTTTTGCGTGGCCACGGTGATCACGCTCGCGCTCATCGTGGGTTACCTTTGGCACACCGATCATCTCAACCAGCAAAAGGCTTTTCGAATCGTCGCTTTGCTGCAAGACATCGACCTCGAGCAGCTGGCCGAAGCGCAGCACAAGACGGGCGACGACGTGCCGCCGGAAGAGCCGTCGATGGACGACATGCTGCGTCACCAGCAGATACAGGACCGCAACTTTGAAGTGAAGCAGTTGGCGCTGCAGCGTGGCCGGCAAGAGTACGACCATCGGTTGCAGCTGCTGAAAGAACAGACCGATCGCTACGATCGCCTCGCGACTGAGTGGCAAAGCCGCTGGAAGAAAGAAGCGGAGCTGACGACGCAGGAGAATCTCGCCAAGGTTGTCGCCCAGATCGAGCAGCTCCGCGCCGACAACGGCAAGGCCATGCTGCTGCGCTGGATCGACGAAGGCCGCACGGACGATGCCATCCTGCTGATGAGCAAAATGTCTGAAAACAAATTAGGCAGAATTCTCAAGACGTTCGAAACCGAAGAAGAACTCAACAAGCTGCACGATATTCACCAGCGAATCATCAGCAGCGGCTCAGCCAACTCGCAGCTAGAGAAGGCACTGGGCGAAATGAAGGCGGCGGAGCCAACGACTTAAAACAATTCGTATGTGCGGGCGAACCAAATGACAAACCAAACGAACCTCGACTACCTGTTCAAGCTCACAGCGCCTTTGCAGGAACGAGGCGCGGGCGGGCCGACGTCGTCGAACGGACGCCGGCCGGCGTTTGACGATCACTTCGTTAACGCCTCCGCGTCGGCATCTGGTTCATCGAAAACGACGGCTACGCGAATAAATCCAACGGAAAGCGCGCCGCAAAACAGCGGCGGACGCGACAGTGCCGCGCGGTCGGATGATGGTTACGCCTCAACGGGGGCAGATCGTGAGCCGGCTAGTCATTCCACGCCGGTAAACGCAGCGACCAGCAGTGACACGAATACAAAACCGGCGGACGATGAAGCGGCTGACCCGGCCGTTCATGGCGACGAGGGCGAATCGGCCGTCGACGAAGCCTCAAGCGAAGACGAAAAACTTTCAGAACAACACACCGCAGAAGAGCTTTTCCCGGCTGCCCTAATCGTTGAGCACGCAGTGCAATCTTCGCAAAAAGATTCGACGCTCGCGGAGGCTCAACTGGCAAAATCCGTGTCAGACGAAGATGTCGGTGCCGAACGGCACGCGGGCAAATTGTTGACGGGTGAAGGGAGTGACCTGAAACAGGCGCGCGGCGCTGTGCTGGCAGACGCGGAAATTGACATTAGCGCGCAGGCACAGGGCGCGGATTCGTCGGCACAGCAACTTGCCGGCGACAAAGTGAACGAATCGAATTCAGCCCACGCCACCGCAATTGAAAGCAAACACTACGAATCGGCACACGAGCGCACCGGCGTCCACGCAACTGCGATCGACGCTGCCGCGACAAACGTGGCCGCGAGCGCCGAGCCGAAGCCCGCGAAGTCGATGGCGGCGGGACGGCGCGGAGCGAACCAAAACGATGAATCGGCCGAATCGCGGCGCGCTTCCGCCACGAGCGGAACGAACCGCGCCGGCGAAAACGCATCACAGAACGCGTCGGCTGCGGCAGTGGTCGCGAACGTCGCCAGCGGAAATACCGCAACTGCCGCCGCTGCTGGCGAAGCCACCGAAAAAGCTAGCCGCGCTGTCAAACCGATCGGGAACAGCGCTGATGGAATTCACCTGACGGCGCGTACGCAACGTTCGGGCGTCGCGGAGAGCCGCCGCGCCCATGCGATGCAGGCGCCGGACGTGCCTCGCGTCGATGCGGCCCGGTTTGTCGGTCGCGTGGCCAAGGCCGTGCAAACTGCGCAGGACCGCGGCGGCGTGGTGCAGCTGCGACTCAGTCCGCCGGAATTAGGTTCGCTGCGCTTGGAGCTCTCGATGCAGAACGGCGTCATGACGGCCGCGGTGGAAACCGAAACGCCTGCAGCACGGCAAGTTCTTCTGGACCACCTGCCCGCGCTTCGCGAACGGCTTGCGGAACAGAATATCCGCATCGAGCGTTTCGACGTCGACGTGCGCCAGGATAACTCCGGCGGCCAGGCCGATCCAGGGGCTTCGCAACAAGAACACCGCCAACATCAGCCGCAGCAGCCCAATTCGCGTCATGCTGCCGGACGCGCGCCGTCAACACAGGCGCCAACCGGCGACGCGCCCCAGGTACGGACGCGATTGACCGACAGCGAATTGAACTTGCTCGCATGACATACATAGCCGGCCCATCTTGGGCCGGCAGAAGAATCGATTTATTTGAGAATGCAACACCTGCAATCCCGGACAAGATGGCCGGGCTATGTATCCGTTTCGGCCACGATGGCCGGGCAATGTAAATCCAACCATGGAAGGTTGACCCATGTCACGAACTCCTTCGGTCCTGAACTCCACGCCGCCCGATCGATCGCTGCAGTCGGTCGATGCGATCAACGACCTGGACCTGAACACTTTTCTGAAGCTGATGATCGCCGAGCTGCAGAATCAGGATCCGCTCAATCCGCTCGACAACAAGGACATGCTGGCCCAAATCAGCCAGATTCGCGAGGTGGGCGCGACCGACAAGCTCACTCAAACGCTCGAATCGGTGCTCTTGGGCCAGAACATCGCCAGCGCCACGAACTTGATCGGCGCGGAAGTGACGGCGCTGTCCGACGACCTGGTGTCGATCGAAGGCCGCGTCAAGCAGGTTTCGATCGACAAGGGCGAGCCGAAGCTGCATGTCGATCTCAATGCGAAACTTGAACCGTCGTCATTTGACGGCGATTTGGAGAAGGGAACGTACGGCTATCGCGTCGTGTGGGATGATGGCGCGGGGAACTTGTTCGGCCTTGATTTTTCCGACGAGCAAGCGATCACGACCACGGGCAAGGAAGGCACGGACCGCTCCGTGCAGCTCAAGAACTTACCGCAAACGCACGGGCCGAAATACATCTATCGCACTGACGCTACCGGCGACAGCAATGACTATCGGCTTGTCGGCATCCTTCACGACGGCAAGCAGGCCACATTCGTCGATGGTTTATCGGATCAGGAGCGTGCTCAAGGTACGGCGCTGACGCAGGGATTCCAGCAGTCGCTGGCCAAATTCCGCTCGTACGTAGTGAGTCTCAAGAACGTTTCGTTCATCCGGCCGCCGGCGGTGGTGCAACAGCCGCCTGCGACCACCGACCGAGAACGTCCCGCTTATCCGGGCACGCGGCGGCCGGAGTTCGACGTGCCACAGCGGGCGTTTGAAGCATAAACACAAGGTGTGTTCCACCTCGAAGAATCCGACAGCCCCCGACTCCGCCGGGGGGTTCGACAACCAGAATCAACGCGTACGCATAACAACCCCCGGCAAAGCCGGGGGCTGATGAGCATGCCGACGTCGTCAACGTCGTACACGATCAATCACTTTCTCACGGGGAGGAGAAAACTATGGGTCTTCAATCAGCCATGCAAACGGCACTCACCGGCATGCAAGCCGCTGAGACCACCATCGACGTCGTGGGCAACAACGTCGCCAACGCGAACACGGTCGGCTTCAAAGAATCCAACGTGCTCTTCGCCACACAGTTCATGCAGACGCAAAGCATCGGCTCGGCGCCGAGCGAATCGAGCGGCGGCACGAACCCGCGGCAAATCGGCCTCGGTGTGAAGGTGGCCGAGATCGCGCCCGACTTCACACAGGGCACCATCGAGATCAGCTCCAACCCGCTCGACTTGGCGATTCAGGGCGACGGCTTCTTCATCGTCGCCGGCCCCAGCGGTGAAGGCCAGCAGTTTTACACCCGCAACGGACAGTTCAAAACCAACAGCCTCAACGAGCTGGTGACTTCTACGGGACATCGGGTCATGGGCTACGGCATTGACGATGACTTCGTCGTGCAGACCGATCAGATCGTGCCGCTCACGATCCCATTTGGCGGCTCGGCCGTCGCGCAGGAAACGAATAACGTCCAGCTGCTGGGCAACCTGCTACCGGACGCCGAGGGCGTGGCCACCATGCCGGGAGTCATTGAGTCGGCGATCCTCAGCGACGATACCATCGATTTTCCGACCGTCGCTCCCGCGACGCAACAGATTTCGCCGCCGTCGGTCACGACAAGCACCGCGGCATCTGCGGGGCCCGGCTCCATTCCCGCTGGGACCTACAGCTATCGTGTCGCGTGGGTCGATCCCTCGGCGCCGGCGGGAAATGACGAGGGTCCGGCATCCGTAGCCTTTGGCTCCGTTACCATTGCGGGGCCGGGGAACGAAGACATCGCTTTGAACAATTTGCCGAACACGCCGCCAGCTGGCAACTTCACTCAAAAACGCCTGTACAGAATAAACAGCGCTGCAGCGACGCCAACGTACGAACTAGTCGCGACGCTTGGGGCCGGAGCCGTCAGCCACACCGATAATCAAGCTGCCGGCACAACCCCATTGGTTAACAGCAACCTCAATAGCGGCGGCAATTACAACTATTTCGTCACCTTTTACGATTCGGCCAACGACATTGAAAGCCGTCCTGCTCCTCAAACTTCGTCGATTCCCATAACTTCGGCCGACCGCCGAGTCCTCTTGGACAACTTGCCGCAACCGACGGACCCGAACTTCGACACCATTCGTATCTATCGCAATAGCGCCGCCAACCCTAACACCCATTTCCTCGTTGACCAGATAGCGAGCACTGCGACGACGTATATCGACAACACGCCGGATTCCGGTCTGGGCGCACAATTGAATCCCAACGGCCCGCCGATCAGCGAGGCGTCTGCGCTGGTGGATTTGACGATGTTCGACGGTACGAGTTATGTGAACCTCTTCCAACCGAACACTACGCTGCGGTTCACCGGCGCCAAGGGCACCGGCGACGGGTTGGAGCTGGCGGAGCAAGAACTGGCGATCACGGCGTCCAGCACCATTCTCGACCTCTTGAATTTCATGGAGTCGTCGCTGGGCATCGCGACCACGTCCGGCGATCCAGACAATCCTCTTTCGGGGAACCCGGGCGGCTCGGTTACGGCAGATGGCCGGTTGCGATTCGAGTCCAACGCCGGCGAGCACAACGCCGTGCATATTCCAGACAATGCGTTTCAGCTCGTTCTACCCGACGGAACGCTCGATGAAGTTCCGCTGACGTTTTTATCGACCAACGGCCCAACTAACCCGATCGATGGTGCCGGCACGACCACGCAGATGGTTGTGTTCGACAGCCTCGGCATTCCGATCACGGTGCGAGTGTCGACGGTATTGGAATCGACTACGGGCGGCGTGACGACCTATCGCTGGTTCGCGACGTCCCCGGACAATCAGACGCCCGGCGTCGACACGACCGTTGGCACGGGGCTCATCAGTTTCGACAACACGGGCCAATTCGTAGATGCCACGAACACGAGCGTGGCCGTCAACCGGTCGGACGTGGCTTCAAATACGCCAGTATCGTTCGACTTGGACTTCTCGCAGGTGACCGCGCTCAGCAATCAATCGGGCGCGCCGGGCAATCTGCAGATGACGAGCCAGGACGGCTTCCCCGCCGGCTCGTTGAGCTCCTTCTCGATCACTGAAAGCGGGCGGCTAAAAGGCGTGTACACGAACGGCGTCTCGCGCGACCTGGGCCAGATCGTGATGGCCCGCTTCATCAACAACAACGGCTTGCAACAAATCGGCGACAGCTTGTGGGCCGAAGCAGTGAACTCCGGCGAGCCGCTGCTCGATACGCCCGGCGGCTCGGGTATCGGCGCGCTGACGGCCGGCGCCGTCGAGCTTTCCAACACCGACATCGGCGCGAACCTGATCGAGCTGATCCTGGCCTCCACGCAATACCGCGGCGGCACGCGAGTAATCACCTCCGCACAGCAACTGCTCGACGAGCTATTGTCAATCCGGCGATAGGTGACTGGGTAGCTGAATTCGCAAGATTCAGCCCGCCACTGCTGAATTCTTGCGAATTCAGCTACGATGCGCGGCCCCTAGTCGTAAGCTAAACTTTCGTGGCCGTCGCCGGTCGCGTAGGGGCGCTGGGGCGCGCGTGTGAGGATTGTGACGCTTATGGCAGCAAAACCAGTTACCAACGAAGCGGAATTTTCCGACCCATCCGCCGAGGCGCTCGCGAATGACGCGCCGTCGAATTCGGGGCGCGGCGGCGTGTTCACGATTGTAAAGGCCGTAGCCTTCGTGTCGGTGATTGTGGTGGTAGAGATCGTCACCGCCGCGATGCTAGCACCATCAGCCCAGGAAACGGCCAAGCTGGCCCAGCAGCTGGCCGCTGCCGCGTCCGGCGAAACGGCCGACGCCACCGACCAGCACGGCCAAGAGCACGAACCGTCGCATGATCAACATCTGAAGGAAGTGGAGCTGGGCAGCTACACTATCACGCGCTTCAACCCGGCGACGAACACGACTCTGGCGATCGACTTCGAGCTTTACGGCACCGTGCTAGCGGACGATACCAGCGATTTCCACCACCACTTCGAAAACAGCAAGGCGCGGATCCGCGAAGGTGTGAACATGACACTGCACGGCGCCGATTCGAGCGACCTGACGGACGCCGGGTTGGGGTTGATTAAACGGCGGATTTTGGAGAAAACCAACCGCGCCCTGGGCCAGCCGCTTCTCAAGGAAGTACTGTTCAGCAAGTTCAGTTTCGTCGAGCGGTAAGCCATCGCTGCGGTTGAATCCCTCCAAGATCCATACGAGTCTCGGAGAGGCTCGCCCATGTGCGAATGCGGAACGGATTTCCATGACGGACCAACCCAAGGCCGGACCGAACGACGTCCCGTCGCCGGGCACCACGCAGCAGCATAGCAAAGCAGCCGTTGATGCGCCTGCCGCGCGCGATGCGACAATCGCGTCACCAAACGTCGATTCACTCTTGGACCAGGCGCAAGCTGCGCTATCGGGGATCGACGAGCCCGTTGCTCCGCTTCCGCCTGGCGTGAAACCGTTCGAGTTTGCGAACCTGGCCGGTGCTGCGCCCGTCAACGAACCGGCGTCGCTCGACTTGCTGCGCGACGTGCAGCTTGACCTCAAGATCGAGCTGGGCCGCACGCGGATGCACCTTGAAGACGTGCTGCGTTTGAACGAGGGCGCAGTGGTGACGCTCGACAAACTGGCCGGCGACCCTGTGGATATCTACGCCAACGGCCGGCTGATCGCCCGCGGCGAAGTGCTGGTGCTCAACGACAACTTCTGCGTGCGCGTCACGGAATTGATCTCTGAAGAAAAGGACGACGCGGCCTAGCGACGGCAACGCTTGCCAGCTAGTGGCCTGCCATCGGGTGGCTGGGGCAACGCCCCAGCTCCCTACGTTGTTTGCGGCGATGTCCCGGGCACCTATGGCGATAGCTGTCGACTGATCTGGCCGGGCCTCCAGCGATCCTATATAAGTCTGGCGCCGCGCACGCCTTTGCGCTCGCGCGGCCACTCGTCTACCTTTATCTTTTCCAACGTCGCTGCGCGGCGATCGCCACAGATCGTCGAACTATCATGTTTCGCTGGCTGATTTGGGCTGCGCTTGGCGCGATCGGCATTGGGAGCGCGGCCACGCTATTCGCCCAATCCACAACGGTGCCGCCGCTGCCGCAATGGCAAGACCAGGCTTCAATCTATCTCACGATGAGTGAGAAAGCGGCGCCGGCCAATGATGTGGTCGATGCTGATGTGGCGGACGCCGTTCCAGAAGAAGCTGCGACCGCCGTCGAGGAAACCGAATTGACATCAACGGCGGCCACAAACGCCATCCAGGCGGCGGCCATACCTGAAGAAAACCGGCGTCTTGCGCCGCCCAGCTCGAACTGGAGCCAGGCCGCAAAGCCGGGTACGCCGAATCACGCGGCTGCCAGCGCGAAAGGTCCTTGGCGCAGCTTCGGCGTGCCGCGCGGGACGATTTACAAAATCGCCTGCGCGCTGGCGATCGTCGTAGGTCTATTCCTCATGTTTGCCTGGCTCCTGCGTCGCGGCGCGCGAAGCGTCGCGAGCACGCTGCCAGCCGACGTGGTTTGTGTGCTCGGCCGCGTGCCGCTGGCCGCACGCCAGTTCGCCGATTTACTGCACGTGGGCAATAAGCTGGTCCTCGTCGCGTCATCGCCCGCCGGGCCGGCCACGCTGACTGAGGTGACGGACGCGGCCGAAGTTGATCGTCTGGTTGGCCTTTGCCGCCAGGCGGACCCGCACAGCACGACCAAGGCTTTCGAGCAGGTGTTCCGGCAGTTGGCGCGCGATCCGGCTCCGACCGGTTTCTTGGGTAATGAAGCATTGCCAGCGACGCTTGTGCCCACGCTCGATGCATTTCGCTCGCCGCGAGGAGACGCGCCGCGTGCTTGAAACGCATTCCAATCGGCGACCAATCACGTGCCACTGGCTCGGCTCGACTGAACTCGCCGAAGTCCGACCGTGCATCCGGACAGTGGTGATCGCGATAGCGCTACTAACATGCGCGGCGCCGGCGGTCGCTCAAACCGAAGCGCCGGCCGCGTCGCTGCTGCCGCAAGGCATCGGCGGGCCGGCTGATTGGACCAGCCCAAAAGGCCTGGCCTCGACGCTGCAGGTAATGTTGCTCTTGACGATCGTCAGCTTGGCGCCGGCGATCCTGCTGATGACCACTGGCTTTGTACGGATCATTGTGGTGCTCGGCCTGTTGCGGCAAGCGCTTGGCACGCAGCAATTGCCTCCCAGCCAGGTCGTGACGTCCATCGCACTGTTCATGACGCTCCTGCTCATGGCGCCGGTGTGGACGCAGACGTATCAACAAGGCCTGCGGCCATACACGAACAACGAGATCGGCCTCAACGATGCGTTCCAGCGCGGCGTGGATCCCATGCGGCGTTTCATGGCGCATCAAATTCAGCGCACCGGGAACGACGATGACGTGTACTTGTTCCTGCAATACTTGCCGGAGGAAGTCGACCTGGCCACGGGCAAGGCTCCGAATTACGTTTACTACGATCCGCAGGAAGGTGAAAAGGAAGTGCCCCTCGTGGCCCTGCTGCCAGCGTTCATGCTCAGCGAGCTGAAAACTGCGTTCTTGATTGGATTCCAGGTTTACCTGCCGTTCGTGATCCTCGACATCGTCGTAGCCAGCGTGACGATTTCGATGGGCATGTTGATGCTGCCGCCGGTGCTGATCTCGCTGCCATTCAAGTTGCTGTTGTTTGTGTTGGTGGATGGCTGGCGGCTCGTGGTGGAAATGTTGCTGGAGAGTTTTCATATTCTGTAGCCGGGAGTCTGTGACCCCGGCCCGTTGCCACCGAATTCGACGCAAATATACCGGCCTCACAGAGGCCGGCTACAGTTCAATGCAGCCGCAAGATGCCGTTGATTTGGGACGCGAAGCGTTGGTGATCGCGACGCTGATTTCAGCGCCGGTGCTGCTGGCCGGAATGCTCGTCGGTCTGGTCGTCGGCCTGATTCAAGCGCTCACGCAAATCCAGGAGCAGACGGTGGCGTTTGTTCCGAAGCTTGTCGCGATGGTGCTGGCCCTGGGCCTGTCGTTGCCGTGGTTGTTGACGCGGCTGGTGGAGTATTCGCGCGAGCTGATCGAGAACATTCCTGGCTCGCTTTAATGTAGCAGGCAGCCGGTTTAGGTCGCCGTGTCGACGTCGGTGTGCCGTCCGCGAAATCACGGAAAGGCTACGGCACACGGAGTGTGCCTGCTACTATGCCCGCATTGGAAGCATTTCTCGTCGGCCGGTTCATGGTGTTCACGCTGGTACTCGCGCGCACCGGCGCGCTGGTGATGACGGCGCCGCCTTTCGGTTCACAAGCGCTGCCGCGGCGCGTGCGTGGGCTACTGGCTGTCGCGATGTCGCTGCTAGTGACGCCTGTTTACTTGGGCGCGTCGCTGCCGCAGATCACAAGCACCGTCGAGTATGGCCGGTTGCTCGTGAACGAAGTGCTCGTGGGCCTGCTGCTTGGCCTGGGCATCAACATCCTGTTTGCGGGCGTGCAGGTGGCCGGGCAAATCGCCAGCCAAATGAGCGGGCTGTCGCTGGCCGATGTCTTCAACCCGGGCTTCGAGGAAGACGTGTCCGTCTTCTCGCAGTTGTTCTACTTCCTCATGCTGGCCGTGTTTGTCGCCATAGGCGGACATCGGATTGTGACCGAAGCGTTGCTCGAAACCTTTGCCTGGGCCCCGCCGGGCCACGCGGCGCTGGGAAACTCATTTGTCGACGTGCTCGTGAGCATTCTCTCGCAAAGCTTCGCACTGGGAATTCGTGCCGCAGCGCCGGTCCTGGCCGCGCTGCTATTGTCGAACTTCGTGCTCGGCCTCATTAGTCGCACGCTGCCGCAGATCAATGTCATTGCGGTCGGGTTCGGACTCAACTCGCTGTTGGGGCTTGGCGTTCTGTGTTTGTCGATCGGCGCCGTGGCGTGGACGTTTCAGGAGCCGACCGCGGAGGTGTTGCAGCAGGTGTTAGAAGTGCTGAGCAAGTGAGTAGGTGAGTAGGTGGGTAAGTTGAAAACTGAAAACCTACTCAGCGACTGACCTACTCACCTACTGACTGCTACCATCGATCGTCCTCCACGGAATTAACCCCTCAATACCACTATGGCCGAACACGCCGGCGACAAATCGTTTGAAGCCACGCCGCATCGCCGGCAAGAGGCTCGCGAGAAGGGCCATGTGGCGTTCAGCCAGGACCTTGGCTCGGCCGCCACCCTGATGCTGGCGATCTTGCTGCTGATGCTGCTGGGCGGAGCGGTCGTCGCGTCGTGCGCGACGTTGATGCGTGGGCAACTTGGCAACGTGCCGGAGCTTGTCACCGACCAGGAAACTCTGCTGCGCGAGTGGCTCGGCATCGCGCTGGGGCTCGTCGGGGTCATGCTTCCGATTCTCGGCCTGATGGCGCTCGGCAGCATTCTGACGAGCATTTTGCAAGTGGGGATCTTGTGGGTGCCGGAACGGCTTGCGCCGGATTGGAGCCGGCTGAGTCCGCTCGCGGGCTTGAAGCGAATCTTTTCGCTCACCGGCACAATGCGTCTCGGCTTCGGGCTGGTAAAAGTGATCGTTGTGAGCATCGTCGCCGTCACCGTGCTTTGGCAACGCTGGGACGATGTGCTGCGCGCCAGTGCGCTAGACATTCCGCCGCTCGCTCGATTCCTCATCGATATCTCGCAGGAAACGATGTTGTGGACGGCGCTCGCGCTACTGATCCTGGCGATCTTCGACTTCGCGCTGCACCGCTGGAAGCATGAGCAGGACCTGAGGATGACGCATCAGGAAGTGCGCGAAGAAATGAAGAACCTGCAAGGCGATCCGCAAATTGTTGCTCGTCGTCGCGCCATTCAGCGGCAGATGGTTCTCAACCGTATCGCCAGCAGCGTGCCAAAGGCGGAAGTCGTCGTGACCAATCCCACGGAGTTGGCCGTCGCGATTCAATACGAGCCGGATGAAATGGCGGCGCCGATCGTGGTGGCCAAGGGCGCCGGCGTGCTTGCGCAGCGCATACGCCGATTAGCACTTGAGCACAGTATTCCCATCATCGAGCGCAAGCCGCTGGCTCAACTGCTGTACAAGGAAGTCGACATCGGCCGGTCCATCCCGACAGAGTCGTACGCCGCAGTGGCCGAGGTTCTGGCGTACGTTTATCAGCTCAAGGGAAAGAAGATGCCGGCGCCCCGTGCGGCATAATGTAGCAGGCACACTCCGTGTTTCGTAGCTGAAGTACGATTAGTTTTACCTCATGAAAACTAT
>DATFGJ010000653.1:0-21147 GCA_035249585.1 Lacipirellulaceae bacterium | reverse complement strand
TGTTTTACGCTGGCGACAACGACATCGAATCTGGCAAATCGCCGCACCAAGTGCTCGACGATTTTCAAGACTTCGCCAAACTCGTCAACGAGAAGTTGCCGAAAGCGCGGATTATCTACTTGCCGATCAAACCAAGCATTGACGCTGCCGTATCGACGTAGATGATTCGCCCGTCGCCGCGGGAAAGCTGCGCGACGCGCGCGTTCACGTCTTGCATTTGCGGCCATTTGGGCCAGCGTGCGATGCTCGGTTTAATCGGTAAATAAACGATTCGCGTTCTAGGTAAGCGGTCGTGAATCAGCCCGGTGAAGGCTTGAAAATCTTCAAACACTTGCGGCGGCGATTTGCCAGATTCGATGTCGTTGTCGCCAGCGTAAAACACGAT
The DNA here is from genome assembly GCA_035249585.1 of Lacipirellulaceae bacterium. Classification (GTDB taxonomy): domain Bacteria; phylum Planctomycetota; class Planctomycetia; order Pirellulales; family Lacipirellulaceae; genus JABDGM01. The sequence goes on along the minus strand of DATFGJ010000653.1, from coordinate 20,762 downwards.
GAGCCGCGGCGAGTACTTGAGAACGATGCGCTCGGCGAAATGGTTCACATCGGAAATGTGAGAGCCGCCGAAGCCGCGATTGATAACGGGCAGATCGGGAAAACATTCGGCCGTCGGCCACATGCGGATGCTGGAGCTACCTACGAAGAGGACGGCGTTGCGGGAAAAAGAGTTTTGGCGGTCCCAGTTTTCAAACGCCGCGATTTCTTTTTCGAAGCGCGCGGGATCGGGGTCGGCGACTAGTGCTGCATCTGGAGACGAGCGCACAACCGGGGCTAGACCGCAAGCGGAAGTCAGCAGCGCAACTAGAAAAGCAACAGCCGCTCTATTCATCTTGGACGGTCACTTTTTCCATCTTGTCGCCTTGGCGCACGGCGTCGACGACATGCTGCGTGTCGTCGATTACGCGTCCGAAGACGGAGTGTTTGCCGTCGAGCCAGGGCGTGGCCACGTGCGTGATGAAGAATTGCGACCCGTTCGTGTTGGGGCCCGAATTGGCCATCGACAAGACGCCCGGCCCATCATGCTTGAGATCCTTGTGGAACTCATCTTGGAACGTATATCCGGGGCCGCCGGTGCCGGTGCCTTTGGGGCAGCCGGTCTGGATCATGAAATCCGCGATGACGCGGTGGAACTTGAGGCCGTCGTAGAAGCCGTCGGCTGCGAGCTTCTCGAAGTTAGCGACGGTTTTCGGTGCTTTGTCATCGTGGAGTTGGAGGCGAATGTCGCCATGTCTGGTTTTGATGGTGGCGGTTTTCATGGTTTTGATAGTTGATAGTGGATAGTTGTGAGTTGAAAGAAGCCACCAACAGCATACAACTAACAACTATCCAATATCAACTATCCACGGCCGTCATGAAAACCGCGGCGAAACGAAAACGCTCGCAATTTACTCCTTCAGCACCATGTCGATGCACAACACGGCGGCCAGGATGAGCTGGCGGATCTGGCTGTCAGGCGGCACGTGCTCGGAGATGGAGAGAATGTAGTTGTCGGCGCTGGTGAACATTTCCTTGCTGATACCCGACCACTTTTTCGAAACGCGCGCCAATTCCTGGTCGCCCGCCATGAAGCGGAAATCCCAGCCCGTCCACTTGCCCTTGAGTTGACAGATGGGGTTGTCGCCGGAGTCGAGCACGCTGAATGCGCCGCCGATGGACAAGAACTTTTGCTTGAAGCCGCCGATTCGCGTTCCGCTCTCATCGCCGTCGAGCACATCGACTTTTGAAAGAAGAATCGAGATGCCGCGGCGGACGTGCAGCACCGGTTCGCCGCTCGGCGTGCGAACTTCGATGTCGAACGGCGTCATCTGCTTGTAACGGGTGAAGCGGAGCATCTTGGTGAAGATGCCTAGCCGGTCCTCGCGGCATTCAAGGATTTGATCCTTCGTTTCCGGATCATAAATGTCGAAGTTATTGGCCGCTTTGAACAGGCCGGCGTGTTCCTTTACGAGAAATAGATTGCGGTTGAGTACCGGGTGCATGCGGCCTCCTGTTTATCGCAGAACGACAGTCTGTCGGTCGCCGGCAAATATGGCAGGCGCCCACCGCAAAGTCTAGCATCGGCTTGGAGAAACGCATTGTGACGAGGACAATCGTCTTGGAGACAACGAATCATGGCGTACGTGCGCAAACTGACTCGGCGGCTTTATGCGACTTACATGTGCTTTGAAGAGCACGAGGGTTCGCTAGCAGCCGCGGGAATCGCTTATTATTTGGCGTTGTCGTTTTTCCCCCTGTTCATGGTGCTCTTGGCCGGGCTGGGCTGGATATTTCAATGGACGGCCGCGGGGCAAGAAGCTCAACAGAGTCTGCTGGTTGCCATCGAGCGGCAAGTGTCGCCCGATTTGGCCAGTCAGGTCGAGCGGATGTTACAAATCGTGAGCGACAAAGCTCAAACGGGCGGCCGTATCGGGTTTATTGTCTTGCTTATTTCGGCGATTGCCACTTTTGCCCAGCTCGATGCCGCGTTCGATCGCATCTGGCATCAGCCAACCGATCCGCATGAAACCTGGTTGCATTGGATCGCCCGTTTGCTGGTTAAGCGTATCAAGGCATTAGCAATGCTGCTTGGCGCGGGCGGTTTCGTGATCATCGCCATGGTGACGTCGATGACTTGGTCCGGTGTGCAACAGGCAATCGAGCCCACGTTCACGATGCCGCCGTGGTTTGAATGGGCATCAAGCTTGTGGATCAATTTGTTGTTGAATCTCTTGGCGTTTACGATGATTTACAAGGTTCTGCCCAAGCCGCGCATTCGCTGGCGAGATGCCGTACATGGCGGCATCTTCGCGGCGCTCCTTTGGGAGGTCGGGCGGCAGGCGCTTGCCGCATATTTCATGCGGCTAAACTACCCTAGTGCGTACGGAGTCGTCGGCTCGTTCCTGGCGGTGATGCTATGGGCATACTATGCGTCGCTGGTGATTCTGTTTGGCGCCGAGTACGTCCGCGAGATTGAAGTCGAGGCGCGTGAAGCGCAGCAGAAGAAGATTGTAGAAGTAGAAGAGTAGGGGAGCAGTGGAGTAGGGGAGCAGTGGAGTAGGGGAGCAGTGGCGTAGGGGAGCAGTGGAGTAGAGGAGTAGAGGAGTAAGGGAGTAAGGGAGTAGAGGAGTAAGGGAGTAGAGGAGTAAGGGAGTAGAGCGGCAGTGGCAGCGAGAGAAGCGAAGTAAGTGGCGGCGCGCTTCGTGTTTTCTACTACACTGCTCCGCTACTCCAATTTTCTCACTGCCGCAGCGCGTCGTACATCGCGGCAGCTAAGGGGGCGAACAGCATCAGCGGCAGCCAGGCGGAGAGCGCCGGCGCGAGCCAACCAGACGAGCCCAGCGACTGCGAGCCGAGCACCACGAGCATGAAGATTGTCACCACGCCCAGGCACATGCCCAGGATGAGGAACGGGTTCCGATTGGTGCGCGTTATGACGAACGGCAGACCAAGCATTAGGAGCGTCGTGTCGAGAAACGGCTGCACGAGACGCATGTGAATAGCGACGCGAACGTCGTTGCCCAAATCGGTGCTGGGGCTGCGCAGCTCGCGGATCATCTCGCTCGTTGCGGCGAAGTCGCGCCAGTTGGCCCCGGCGGCCAGGAATTCGAACGACACGTCGCTCACCACAAATATCTGGTCCGCCCGCAGCCAATCGTTGCCTACCGGCGTGATGACGACCGGCTCGCCGCCCAAAAGAAGCGACGGCTGTTTGAGAAGCGCTTTGGGCGAAGTCACGCCGCTCAGGAGATAGCCGCCGGGCCGGCCCGCCGTGGCGGGGACAAATCGGGCCTCGTGTGCCGACAGCTGTTTGCCGAATTGATCCAGGTGCCGCGGGAGCACGAAGTTCGCGCCGACGATTTTCTCTTCCGCCGGCACGATACGCTCTCCCCCCAGCAGGATGTCGGTTTGGCTGTCGAACCGAGCCTGCATGTGCGCAGCCTGCTCGCCGCCGAGATTCTTGGAATCGGTTGCCAGGTGCTCGCGAATGTTGGGCATGATAAGCTCGCGGTTCGCGGCAGCCAGTAGGCTTACGCCGATGGCCGCAATCAGCACGGGTCGCAACACTCGCAGCCGCGGAATGCCGGCCGCCAAAAGCGCGGTCATCTCATTGTGCCGCTGAATCCAGGTCACCGTGAACATGACGGCAATGAGGGTTAGCACGCCGCTGGTGCGGTCAAAAAACGCGATCGCCCGGTACGCGTAGAAGCCAATAAGGGTGCCGAGCAGGCTGCCGTGTTTTTCGGAGTAGTCGACAAAGTGGTCGAGATGGCCGAACGCATCAATGACGATGTACAGACCGATCAGGCTCAGGAAGCAAATCACCAGCACCTGAGCGAACTGCCGCAGCATGTACCGGTCGATGATCGTTGGCATGTGAGCGGGGAGCCGGGAGCAGCGAGCGAGGAGCAGGGAGCGGGGAGCCGGGAGCGGGCGAATCGGAAGCAAGTATTTAGCGTCGGCCGCAAGGCCGACCCTTCCAGATCGAGCGCAAGCGCCTGTCGACGGCGCTTCTATGCGGGCCGCCAGCAGCGGGAGCGTATCGCAGGCAATTCCTGCAGGTCAATACGAATGGCTAGCGAATCGAAAGGATGTGCATTACCACACGATCGTTCTAGAATAGTTCCGTTTGCTAGCGTCCTTCGCCATTGGGAATCAACACATGACCGCCGGTGAGCGAGCGACGATTGGTTTGCAGGCTCGTAAGCTGGCTCGCCGTTTGCGCGTGGCCGCAAAGTGGTCGTCGACCGTTGCGCTTCGCGGCGCAGCCAACGGACTGGCAGCCGCCGGCAAAATGCGGCGCGCAACGCTAGATCTTGTTTACCCGGCGGCGTGCGCGAGTTGCCAGGTGGAGTTTGCCGACGGGCCACCTGATCCGAGCCTGCCACTTTGCAGAGCATGCCTTGACGAGATCGAACTTAACGACGGCCCGACGTGCCGGCAGTGTGGAGCTCCAGTGCCACAGCTGCGGGGCGACCGAGACATGCCGGCGATTCATGCGGCGAAACCGGGCGGTTGCGCCCGCTGCCGCGGACGCAAGTTGTGGTTCGATGAGACGATCGCGGCGGGTGTCTATTCTGGCCGGCTGCGCGAGTTGCTGTTGCAAATGAAGCGAGTCGAGGGCGACGGGCTGTCGCTCGCCGTCGGGCAGCTCGTCTGGCAGCAATGCAGCGAGCGGCTCCGCGCAGCGAAGGCGGACGTTGTTGTGCCGGTGCCTCTGCACTGGCGACGACGACTTGTACATCGCACGAACTCGGCCGCCATCCTTGGGGAAGTTTTAGCAGGTCAGCTTCAGGTGCCACTCGCGGAGCGCTTGCTGCGGCGTCTGCGCCACACAAAGCCGCAAGCGAGTGTGACCCGAACTCAGCGCTGGGAAAACGTTCTCCGGGCTTTTTCCGTCCGAAGCGCATATCATTTGAATAACGCCCACGTGCTGCTGGTCGACGATATTCTCACCACCGGCGCTACATGCAGCGAAGCGGCCCGAGCCCTGCGAAAAGCCGGCGCGGCCAAGATCACGGTCGTGGTCGTGGCCCGGGCAATTCATTAAAGAGAAGCGGCCCGTAACGGCACCACATGATGACGATTCCGCCTCGGTCACAATCAATATTGCGAATCGGCACGCGGGGCAGCCAGCTCGCGCGCTGGCAGGCTGAATGGGTGGCAGAGCAACTCAGGCGCGATGGGCAGGAAGTGGAGCTCGTCGAAATCGCCACCCACGGCGACATCGAGCCAGCGCGCTGGATCGAGGAAATCGGCACGCGCGGCGTTTTCACCAAGGCGATACAGCGGGCTCTATTGGCCGGCGATGTGGATCTGGGCGTGCACAGCCTGAAGGACTTACCGACCGAGCCGGTTGAAGGATTAATGCTCGCCGCCGTGCCGCCGCGTGAAAGTCCGGCCGACGTGCTGGTATCCAATACTGCCGCGTCGCTGGAAAGCTTGCCGAACGCCGCGCGCGTTGGCACGGGCAGCCTGCGGCGACAGGCGCAGCTTCGCCATTTGCGGCCCGATTTGCAAATACGGGCAATTCGCGGCAATGTCGATACGCGGCTGCGAAAACTGGATGAAGGCCAGTTGGACGCGATCGTGCTTGCAGAAGCCGGGCTGCGGCGGCTGGGTCTAACCGATCGGATTGCCCAAGTACTGCCATTCGATGTGATGCTTCCGGCCGTGGGACAGGGCGCGCTGGCGATTGAGTGCCGACGCGACGGCGCGACTACGCAGGCGAAAATTTCCATGCTCGACGATCCGGCGACGCATGGCGCCGTGCTGGCCGAGCGGGCGCTCCTGGCGAGATTGCGCGGCGGGTGCATGGCGCCGGTCGGTGCGTTGGGGCGCCTCGACGGCGATGAGCTGCAATTGACGGCGGTCGTTCTAAGCGCCGATGGAGCTCGGCGATTGGCGGCATGTGATGTCGCGCATGGCATCGCAGCCGTCGATGCCGAGCAACTGGGCATTCGCGTGGCCGATGCGTTGCTGGCACAAGGCGCGGCTGAGCTGATTTCCGAAAGCCGGGCAAATTCATGAAACCTCGTCTTCGCGAAATTTTCGACGAGCAGCTGGAGCGCGTGCTGCCAGAGCTGCCTCAACAGGTGCGCGACTTCATGGAAAACGTGCCGCTGGTGGTCGAGGATTATCCGTCGCCCGAGATCATGCGACGCGTCGGCGTGCGGCATCGTTCGGCATTGTGCGGTTTGTACACAGGGATTCCGCTAATTAAGCGCAGTATCAACGACTGGGGTGTGCCCTCGGACGTGATACACATCTTCCGCCAAGGCATCTTGAGCCAGGCCCGCTTGCCGAGTGGTCACATCGATGGCGAAGAACTGCGCAAGCAAATCCACTTTACGATCCTGCATGAGTATGGGCATCACGTCGGACTTTCGGAGCGCGATCTGCGGGCACTTGGGTACGGGTAAGTTCGAGACGCGCTGAATCGACCAGTCCGAATCGCGCATCGGCGACGCTCCTGGCGAACTGCTTCGGCTGAAACTGCCGCTAGCCAGGCGACGGCATCGGCAGTTTTCGCCGGACGATTCGAGCGTCGCAATCGCTAGCAGGTTCGCTCGTTACGTGCCGGATTGAGCACACGAGTCATGACCGCAACGACTTGCGATGCGGCTTCTCCGGGCGTCCGGTCCTTCGGCACGAACGTTGCTTGGGAAGCGGCCGCACGCAGGGGGGCGCACCTGCGTTCTCTTCTGCTGCCATGCCGTACGGAATGTATATCTCCGCCGAGGGCGCGGCCGCCCAAGCCCAGCGGTTGGAAGTCATTGCCAACAATCTGGCGAATGTCGACACGGCCGGCTTCAAGCAGGATGTGGCGACGTTTCAGGCCCGCTTTGCCGAAGCAATCCAGCAAGGAATGGCCCAGCCGGGCAATCAGTCGATGAACGATATCGGCGGCGGCGTGAAGATCATCGACGTCGAGACCGACCACTCGGTCGGTCAATTCAAAGAAACCGGCAACGAGCTGGACGTGGCGATTGCCGGCAAGGGTTTCTTTCACGTTCGCGGCGATGATGGCGAGCGGTATTTGAGCCGCGCGGGCAATTTTGCGCTCGACACACAAGGCCGCCTGGTGACGCAAAACGGCCACCGGCCCGTGCTCGACCAGGCGGGCGGCGAGATTGTGCTCAGCCATGAGCAGCCCATGTCGATTTCGCCCGACGGTTTTATTTCGCAAGCCGGATCGGTCGTTGCGCTGGGCATGTCCCAGCCCGAGTCGCTCGACCAACTCGTGAAGGCTGGCAACAACTTATTCCAGCCGCTCGGCGCCGTACAGCCGTTGCCGCTGGCGGAGCGAAACATTCGGCAGGGATACCTTGAGGTGTCGGGCGCCAACCCGGTTCGCCAGATGATGTCGATGATCGAAACGACGCGTGCCTTCGAAGCGAACACGCGGATGATTCAGAACCAGGACACGATGCTGGGGGCGCTTATCAGCCGTGTGCTGCAGGCGTGATGGTAGCAGGCACCGGGCACCCGGCAGCCGGTTAAGCCGGGTGCCGAGTCGGTGTGCCGCAGCAGTAGCAGACAAGGTGTTCTAATTTGTTGGAATTTGGTTACGGCACACGGAGTGTGCCTAATACAAGTGAGACCAACCCATGACAGTCCAAACCCTGTACACCGCCGCCACGGGCATGGAAGCCCTGGAGACCAAGCTCGATGTGATCGCCAACAACATGGCGAACATCAACACGACGGGCTTCAAGAAGGACCGCGCAAATTTTGAAGACGTGTTTTACCGCCAGTATCGCATGCCGGGTTCCACCGATGCCGACGGAAACATGACGTCCACCGGCATCGAAGTCGGCCTCGGCACGCGCGTTTCCAGCACTCAGTCGAACCATGAACAGGGCGCATTTGAAACCACGAACAACCAGCTTGACTTAGCCATTGAGGGCGACGGATTCTTTCGTGTGCAAAATCCCAATGGAGACTTTTACTATACGCGCGCTGGGAACTTCGGCCTGAATGCCCAGGGCACGATCGTGCTTGGATCGGCAAACATCGGCTACGTTTTGGAGCCACAGATCGACATACCGCAGGATGCCACGGACGTCCTGGTGACGGCCGACGGGCAAGTGCAGGTCCGTACGCAGGCGTCGCCGACGTTGCAAACGGTGGCCCAGTTGGATCTGGCCAAGTTCGTGAACCCCGACGGCTTATTAAAACTGGGCGACAATTTATATCAACAGACCGACGCCTCAGGTGAACCGCAGGTTGGGAACCCCGGCCGAGATGGTTTCGGAAACGTGCGGCAGGGGTTTTTGGAAGCATCCAACGTTGAGCCCGTAACCGAGCTGATCGATCTCATCACGACGCAGCGGGCGTTCGAGCTCAATTCGCAGGTCGTGCAGGCCGGCGACCAGATCATGCAAATCGTCGCCAACTTACGAAGACTTGGCTAGCGTCTAAAAACCAACCACAAAGGACACCAAGGCCACAAAGGCACACACATACGAGCCTACGATGAATTACTTTGTGTCCTTCGTGTCTTTCGTGCTTAAAGACAATATGAACAACATCGGGCGAGCTTTGTCAGTTGCAATAACGATCGCGCTTCTCACGGGACTTCAACAAGCGAGCGCTGCGACAGTTGATATTAGGTTGCACGAGCAGGTAACGGCCAGCGCGCCGGTGATTCGCTTGGGCGACGTCGCGCGGATTGTCACGGCCGATCGTCAGCGAGCGAGGGAACTATCATCGTTGTTATTGATGCCCGCGCCGGCACCTGGCACGCAGCGGTTTTTGCGCAAGCGTGAAGTCGAAGATTTATTGGCCGCCCATGGCGAGGATCTATCGCAATTGCGCCTCGACGGAGCGTCTCAGGTGGCAATCACGACTCGCCCTGTTTCGAGCGGAAACGACGAGGGGCGGCCAATTGCCTCACGGGATCCCGCAGCGCCAATGAACCGCCACGCGGCAATCCTGGCGGGGTACGCCGAACCGGCCGGCAGCTCGCAGCCTGCTAATTTGGTGGACAACGACTTGCATGACGAGGTGAAGCGAATCATTGCCAACTACATCGTCGAAAAGACCGGCCAAGCGGCCGAATGGCGCGTAACGTGCCAGGTTTCGGCACGATATCTCGCGCAGCTGGACGCGGCAACTTCGCCCCCGGTTTGCAGTGGTGGAACCGCGCCGTGGACCGGCCGGCAGCAATTCATAATTTCATTTGCAACTGCCGAGGGCCCGGCGCGAATTCCCGTGTATGCCGACTTAGCCCCCGCCGCGGTGCCGGTGGTGGTCGCGATTCAGCCGATTGCCCGCGGCGCCGTGATCACGGCGGCAGACGTTGAGCTTCAATGTCTTGAAGCGGTTCCCGCGGCAACCAGCCGCCGCTTGCCGCTCACTTCTGTCGAGCAGATCGTCGGCATGGAAGCGCGTCAGGCAATTGCCGCCGGTGATGTGATCTTCACGGACAAAGTTCAGTCCCCCATCTTCGTAAAGCGAGGCGAGCTAATCACCGTCGGGGCACAAGGCGGCGGCATTCGTGTGACCACGACTGCCCGAGCGCGGCAGGACGGTGCGCGGGGCGAGCTGGTACAGCTGGAGTCGCTGGAGACGCGCGAAATATACGACGCCCGCGTGACCGGATTTCGCGAAGCAGCCGTGTTCACGGCAGCTGCGGCGCGGGTCCCGGATCGGGAAAATTCGCCACGGACAGCTTCGCTTTCGCCTGCATCGCCAAGCGTAAAGCAAATTGAAACAACTCGCCGGTAATACCCCCAGTTTTAGGAAGTCTCACGCAAGTGCGCACGGCGCAAAGAAATTACAGCCACGTAATTTGGAATGGTCTCCATGTTCTTAGCACGTTTAATTCGATTCTTTGCGTCTTTGCACCTTTGCGTGAGTCATCATAGGCGCGCACCTTTCGCAAGTATCCTTCTCTTTGCTGTCGCAGTTCGCAGTAATGTGCTGGCGCAGGATGCGAGTTTGTTGTTGATCCAACCGGCACCTCAACAACCGGATCAGCTGACGCTCGCGAATAGCTCGTTCATGTACCGCGAGCTGCCGCCGGAGGCCGAGCTTCGCGAGTTGAAGGTCAACGACATCATTACAGTGCTCGTGGATTATCGTTCCAGCATGATGAGCGAGGGCGACGCCGAGTCGCGTCGGCGCACAAGCCTGGACGCGGTGCTGACGGACTGGCTCAAGTTCGATGGCAAGGACATCTTCCCGGCCCCGCAAGGGCAGGGCGATCCAGCGGTCAGCGGATCGCTCAATACCCAGTACCGCACCGAGTCGGAAATGGAGCTCCGCGATTCATTGACCTTCAAAATCGCGGCCGCGGTCGTGGATATTCGCCCGAATGGCAACCTCGTGATCGAAGCTCGCCGCGAAATTCGCATTAACGAAGAAGTATGGGTGCAATCGCTCACAGGCATCGTGCGGAGGCAATCGATCGGTCCCGATCGGATGGTGCGCAGCGACGAGGTGGCCGAGCTGCGAATCGAAAAACGCGAGCGAGGGTTTGTGAACGATGGTTACTCTCGCGGCTGGTTCACGCGCTGGTACGACAAGTGGAAGCCGTTTTAGTTGGGGGTGAGTAAGTGAGTCGGTGAGCAGGTAGGAATTGACCATGATGAGAGCATTAATCACAAGTTGTTTGCTGCTTGCGATCGCGATGCCGGCGATGGCCAGCACGCGGCTGAAAAACATTTGCCGCGTCAAAGGGCAGGAAGAAAACGTGCTGCGCGGCATGGGCCTGGTTGTCGGACTCAACGGCACGGGCGAAGCCAACGACGGGCCCACGATGCGGGCCATTGCGCGGGCTATGGAAATCATGGGCAATCCGCTCACCATGAGCGGCCAGCAAATGAACCTCGAGGAGCTGCGCCGCATGAAGAATGCCGCGCTGGTGATGGTTACCGCCAGTGTGCCGGCCACGGGTGCACGGCGCGGTGACAAGCTGGATTGCTACGTCAGTGCGCTGAATGGCAAGAGCCTCTTGGGCGGGCGGCTGGCGTTTGCGTCTTTACAAGGCCCGAACACCAGTGACCGCCGCGTGTACGCGCTGTGCCAAGGACAGCTCACGATCGACGACCCGGAACAACCGATGGTCGGTGTCATTCATGACGGCTGCCAGATGGAAGCCGACATCTTCACGCCGTTCTACACTCAGGACGGCTGGATCACGTTGGTGCTCGATAAGAATCACGCGAACTTTCAAACGGCCGACGATATCGCCAAGCTCATCCTGGAGCAGATGGAAAGCCAGGGCGTCGTCGAAGGTGGAAATGCCGCGGAAGTGGTCCGGGCGATCGACGCCGCCAACATCAAAGTGCGGATTCCGAAAATGGAGGCCAGCGACCCGGTCGGCTTCGTTGCCGTCCTGCTGGAGAGCCGCATCGAAGAACCCGAACCCGAATCGCGCGTGGTAGTCAATTCACGAGCCGGCACGATCGTCATCAGCGGCGAAGTCGAAATCGGCGACGTGCTGGTGACGCACAAGAACATTACGGTGGAAACGATTGCCTCGCCGGCGTTTGCCGCCGTGGATGCAGATGAATCGAATAAAGCCAAGCTGGATTTGTTGGTGAACCAGCTGAACGCGCTCAAGGTGCCGCCGGAAGACATGATCGAGATCATTCGCGGCATCGAACGCAACGGAAAACTGCACGGGCAATTGATTATCGACAGATAATTTGGGACTGCGCCCAAAGGTCCGGGCATTCCAGAGAAAAGAACAACTCGAGGCGCCGGTATGCAAATTAACAGCTACAACGCGGCGGTGGCATCGCAGCTCCCGGCGATGCCACCGCCGCGCGGGAATTCGACAACTGCATTCTCGAAGATCGAACCCTCCCCTAGCGCGTCCCTAAGAGGAAGGGGAAACGTCGATGCGCTGCGCGAGCAGTTTAGTCAATTTGTCGGTGAGACGTTTTTTGGGCAGATGATCAAGTCATTGCGGGCCACCACCCAGAAGCCTGCCTATTTCCATGGCGGGCGGGCTGAAGAAGTTTTTCAGAGCCAGCTCGACCAGCAACTTGCCCAACACCTCACGGAGGCCAGCGCCGAGCAGTTTGCCGAGCCGATGTTTGAGCGGCAGTTTCCCGGATTTGCCGACAAACAATCAATTGGACTCAATACGTTGACGGAGCTTCGGCGCTTTTAGCAGTTGGCGTTTTCCAATCACAATTGCCACAACGGGGGACGGCACGCCGCGCGTGCCTGCTACTTTCATGGATGACATCTGGGAAACCGACATTGCCGCGCTGCTGGCCGAGTTATCCGACGTGCAGGGAGAACTGCTCGGCGCGCTCACTGAGAAGCGGCAGCTTCTCGCCAGCTGCAACCATGAAGGGCTGGCCGCGATGACGGTCCGCGAGCAAGCGCTTCTCGAGCGCTTGCAGGCATGCCACGATCGGCGGCAGGAGCTATTGGCGCGGGCCGAGGCCGAGGGATTGCCGGCCGACAGCATCGGTTCGCTTAGTCGCAAGCTGCCGCCTGAGCGCCGCAGCCATGTGCAAGCAAGCATTCGCGAGGCGAATCAGCGATCTCGTATCTTGCAGCACCATAGTCTCACCAACTGGGTGCTAGTACAGCGCTCGCTGTTACATCTCTCCCAACTGATAGAGATTATTGCTACCGGAGGGCGGCCTGAGCCGACATATGGAAATGGCTCCGACCGCCAGTCTAGCGGTGCGCTGGTGGATCGGGCCGCTTGAAAAAGTGGAGCAGAGGAGTAGTGGAGTAGTCGCCGTTTATTTGTCTACTCCACCACTCCTCTACTCCACTACTGCTCTCTCTCCTCCGGTGGCGCATGAGTCTTTTCGGCTCAATTCAGATGGGCGGCAACACGCTGCGGGCGATGCAAATCGGCCTGCATGTCGTGGGCAACAACATCGCCAACGCCAACACGCCCGGGTTCATCCGCGAGGAAGTCGTCTATCAAACTGCGCCGGTGATGCGCAAGGGCAATCTCATTCTCGGCCTGGGCGTGGAAATCGCCGGCATCGTTCAGAAGGTTGACCATTTCATCCAAGACCGCCTGATCGGGGCGCGCAGCGATCGCGCAGCCGCCGAAGCGGCCGCGCAAGCCTACCGCGATATCGAGTCGGTTCTCGATGCACTCAACGGCGCAAACAAGAATCTCGGTGCGTCACTCACCTCTTTCTTCAACGCGATCCACGAGGTTACGAAAGAGCCGGGGAACCTCGTCGCGCGGCAACTGGTGGTGTCGGCGGGCGAGGAGCTCGCGAAAAACATCGGCGTTCTGCACAACAAGGTGTTCGAAATCCAGGAATCGCTCAACCAGCGCATCGTCGCGATGAGCGACGATATCAACAGCGTGGCGGAAGAAATCCGCGAGCTGAACGTCAAGATCGCCTCCACCGAAGGCGGCCGGGCCACGGGCAGCGAGGCTGGTGCGCTGCGCAGTCAACGCCAAGCGGCCGTCGAGCGCCTTTCCGAGCTGATTGGCGTGCGCGTCAGCGAGCAAGCGAGCGGCGGCCTTGCGGTTTCCGTGGGGGGCGAGCTGCTGGTGTTCGAAGGGCAGCGGCGCGAAGTCAACATCGACTTTAGCGACGTGGACGGCGTGGCCATGGCTGTCGTGGAATTCGCGGATACGAACTCGCCACTGGAGATCACTTCCGGCGAGCTGAGCGGGTTGTATGCGGCGCGAAATACAGTCGCCGGCGGCTTTCTGGCGAGCTTGGATGAACTGGCCGCCACGCTCGCCTTCGAATTCAACAAGATTTATTCGCAAGGTCAGGGGCTGGTTGGCTTCCAGCAACTCACCAGCACAGAGACCGTGAGCGATCCGGGTGCCGCGCTCGATGCCGCCGGCCTGCCATTCACGCCGGTTAGCGGCGCGTTCAACGTAATCATCCAGAACGCCGGCACCGGACTCACGACCGAGCATACGATCTCAATTGACTTGGACGGCCTGGACCAGGACACAACGCTCAACAGCCTGACGGCGCAACTCGATGCAATCGACGGCTTGTCAGCGAGCGTATCGGCGAGCGGAGCACTCGAGCTGGCGTCCGAATCGGACACGATACGGTTTGCGTTCGCGCCTTCCGTCGGCGACTCCACGAGCGATCCGAACGGCGTGCTGGCTGCTCTGGGGCTGAACACGTTCTTTACCGGATCGTCGGCATCGTCGCTCGGCGTTAATGAGGAACTGAAAGGCGTGGGACGGAAAGGCCTCGACAACTCGGCCAAGTTCGCAGCCAGCCTGGGCGGAATCAATGGCGGATCGGATAACGCGATCATTCTGGCAGGATTATTGGAGCGGCCGCTCCATTTGGCCGGCGATGCGTCGTTGGCCGACCTGTACAACCAGCTCGTGGGCGACATCGCGAACGACTCGGCGGTTGCCCAGGCGGCGGCCGAGGGTTTCGGCGTGTTTGAGGGCACGCTGGACGGCCAGTTTCAAGCCATAAGCGGCGTGAACATCGACGAAGAGGCAATCACGATGATCACGCTGCAGCGAATTTATCAGGCGTCGGCTCGATACATTCAAACGCTCAGCGAATTGTTGGATGTGCTGGTAAATATGTAACGGCTCAGCCGAGAGCAAGAGGCCGACCTTGCGGTCGGCGCTAAAACCTAATGCGTGGCATCAGTCACCTGACACCTGACACCTGACACCATGTCCCGCATCGCCCCAATACCGACGACCCGCGTTGGCAACTTTTTCATCCGCCAGCGGCTGGTCGACCAGATGCAGTACGATCAGCGGGAGTTGCTGCGTTTGCAGATGCAGATCAGCACGGGGCGGCGGTTCCAGCTAGCGAGCGAGGATACGCCCGCGGCCATGCGGGCAATCAATTTGCAGCGAGTTTTGGATCGCAAGGGCCAGATTCAAACCAATGTCCACGCCAGCAACATGTTTTTAGGCGCGGCGGAGGCCCACCTCGGTGACGTTTCGGCGGATATTTACAGGCTACGCGCTGAGGTCTTGGGCGTTGTCGGTTCGGTTGGCACGGAACAGGCGCGTCAGGACCTGGCACGTAGCATTGGCGACTACATCAATCAGTTCATGGCTGCAGGAAACGGCAAGACGCTGAGCCGCCACCTGTTTTCCGGTTCGCGCCAGCTAATTGATCCATACACTTTCGACGGTGAATTCGTCGAATACCACGGCAATGAGGGAACGTTGCGAAGTTGGGTCGACCTGGGGCGCTTATTCGACACGAGCCTTACTGGCTCGGACGTGTTCGGCGGAATTTCCGCCCCGGTGCAAGGTTCAGTCGATCTGAATCCGCAGCTCACCGAGGACACGCTTTTGGGCGCTATCAATGGCGGCGAAGGCATTGCGCGCGGCGGCGCCGTTTCAATTGCGATCAATACAGGCCCGACCACGGTCACGAACATCGTTGAGCTGGATGGAGCGGTAACAATTGGCGACGTCATGCGGCTGATCGAAGCGGGCGCCCCGTCGGGGACGGTCGTCGACGTGAACATCGTGGGGAACGGGCTGGAGATCAGCACGACAAGCGGCACGATCTCCGTTCGCGAAGTAGCCGAAGGTCGCACGGCGCACGAACTGGGAGTTTTCACGAACCCGTCGCTGCCGCCCACCACCACGGTCAATGGGGCCGACTTGGATCCGGTGTTGCTCAAGACCACGCGGCTCGATGAACTTCTGGGCGGTGCACTGGACACGACTTCCGGGATCATCGTCACCAACGGCGGCAATAGCGCCACGCTCGACATAAGCGCTGCCGAAACGGTCGATGACCTCTTGAATCTGTTCAACGGCGCCGGCCTAGGACTGTTGGCCGAAATCAATGATGCCGGCGCCGGCATCAACGTGCGGTCGCGGCTCAGCGGCGCGGACCTCACGATCGGCGAGAACGGCGGCACGACGGCCGCGCAGCTCGGCATCCGCACGTACACCGGAGAGACGGCGCTGGCCGATTTCAACCGCGGCGTCGGCGTGCCGACGGCAGTGGACCCGGCCGATGATGATCTACGGATTACGGCACGCGACGGAACACAATTCACCGTCAATCTTTCCACGGCTACGACCGTCCAGGATGCGATTGATTTGATCAACAGTGCTGCCCTCGGCGCTGGGGCTGCCGTAACGGCCGATCTGGCAGCAACCGGAAACGGCATTCGCCTGGTTGATTCCAGTGCCGCAATCACGGTTGACTTGACGGTCGAAGCGCTGGAAGGCAGCCAAGCCGCGCATTATCTCGGTTTCGTGCCGGATGGCGCGACACAAATCAGCAGTAGCACGGGCGTGCTGCAGAGCGAAGACCGCCACACGCTTGAGGCCGACAGTTTGTTTAATACGCTGCTGCGGCTGCGGACGGCGCTTTTAGACGGTGACGAAGAGGAGATCGGCCGATCGGTCGAGCGCCTGGACGAGGACTTCAGCCGCATTAACTTCGCGCGAGCCGAATTTGGCACGCGACTGCAAAATCTGGAGGCGATAGAAAACCAGCTGAAAGACGAAGACGTGCAACTGCGATCGGCATTGTCGCAGGAAGTCGATGCCGACATCATCGAAGCGATTTCCAATTTGACCGCGCGGCAATACGCGTTCGAAGCCTCGTTGCGCACAACCGCTAGCATATTGCAGGTTTCACTGTTCGACTACATCTGAAGACAATGACTCAATGCTTTGACTGCGTCCCGCAGGCGTAGCGGTCCGATTTATATCGATAGCGATTCATTGCGCGCGGGGACGCTAGCATTTCGAGGGCAGGTCATGAACATCTCGACGACACGATTCGGTCGGCTGCAGATCGACGAAGCGGATATCCTTACGTTCGTCGATGGGCTGATCGGCATGGAAGAATGCCGGCGCTGGGTTTTATTAAGCGACGCCCAGAACGATGCGCTAGGCTGGCTGCAAAGCTTGGATCGCGCCGAAGTGGCGTTGGCTGTTGTCAGCCCGCGGCCGTTTGTGCCCGGCTACCAGGTCCGCGTCGCCCGTCGCGATATTCAAACGCTAGGTCTTCAGGATGCGAAAGACGCGCATGTGCTCGTGATCATCAGTTATGCCAACGGCGCTCTCGCGCTGAATCTCAAGGCCCCGCTGGTCGTGCACTTGGACGAGCGGCTTGGTCGGCAAATCGTCGCCCGCGATGATCACCCGGTTCAATACATGTTGCACCGGGCCGCATCGCGCAAATCGGCGTGATGATCAGGATGAGTAGGTGGACCATCCTTCGGATGGTGCCCAGTGAGTGGGTGAGCGGGCCTTGAATAGTGATTTTTTCTACTCACATCCTCACTTACTCACTACTTACTCACTTACTCACCCACGCCCGGCGTCCCGCATAACCGGAATGTTCTATACGTATCGCGGCTTATTTGAGTCGCTGATTGCGCTGGTCCGATCAATCCATTACGGGCCCGTAGGTCGGGGCTGTCGAAGCCCGACCGAATTGTCAGCTTGCCGCCGAGAGTCGCCGTCGCGACCTGGAAATGCTGACTTACGATCGCGCCAAGCGAGTCGACCATGCTTGTGCTTTCCCGGCAGCGCGACGAGAGCATCGTTATCGGCGATAACATCGTCGTGACAGTTGTCGACGTACGCGGCGACAAAGTTCGATTAGGCATCGAGGCGCCGCGCGAGATCTCGGTTCATCGCCGCGAAGTTTACGATGCCATCCAGCGCGAGAATCAGCAGGCGGCGCAGATTCGTGTGGATGATGCCCGGCGAATAGGCAATTCTCGCCCCGAACGCTGATTTACCGGCACTTTAGCCGAAGTGCAAGCGATGTGGCTCGTTCGGTTGCCGCTTGCTCCGGGCCACATCGGATGCCGTTGGAAAACTTTGCCGGTTGTAACGATTCTAGGGTGGGCTATCAAACACCGCATTCAAAAACTGATCGGCCGCGTAAAGTCCCTAATTTTCCCACGTCGATAAACTCGCATAGGTCCATACGCCAAACAGGGGGCGGTGAACAGATTCTCGCGGCCAAGGAGCCCGTTTTTCTCGAAATGCAACCTAAGGTTGCTGAGTCGAGCGTATGGTTGCTGCGGCAGCAAACGCTTCCAATAGCAGGCGTCACAATGACGAGCGGCCGCGTTCAACATTAAATTCAGCCAGAGCGACTTGAGTCGTCGAAGTCGACGACAAGCATCCACACATTGGTCCGCACAAGGCGCACCAGCCAGGGTCGAATAATTCCGGTCCCAAAAGGGGGTTTGCAATGACTCGTATTAATACAAACATCAGCTCGCTGGTCGCTCAGAACGTCTTGGGGCGGTCCAATGCCGGCCTGCAGCAGGCACTCACGCGGCTGAGCACCGGTCTGCGGATCAACACCGGTAAAGACGACCCGGCCGGGTTGATCGCCAGTGAACACCTCCGCAGCGACATTACCGCCATCAGAAAGGCAATCAACAACACCGACCGGGCGAACCAGGTGATTGCAACCGCCGACTCCGCCCTGGGACAGGTGACTGGTCTTTTGAACGACATCCGCGGGTTGATCACGGAGACGGCCAACGCCGGCGTGATCTCCCCGGACCAGATTGCGGCCAATCAGCTGCAACTCGACGAGTCGCTCAGTGCGCTCAACCGCATCGCTCAGACGACGACCTTCCAGGGCCGCCGCTTGCTCGACGGCAGCTTGGACTTCATCACCACGGCCGGCACGAATTTTGCCAATATCGAGGACCTGCAGATCGACCAGGCGAATCTTGGCGCGACCGGTTCCGTCTCCGTTGAAGTAAACGTTACCACAGCCGCGACGCAGGCGCAGATTGATATCACGGGCATTCCCACCTTCGTGGCGGGGGTGACGGCGTCCGACGGCACGCTCACGTTCCAGACGGCCGCTGCCCAGGCTACGGGCCCGCTTACTTTGGACTCGGCCGACGTACTGACGTTTACCGTCCTCCAAGGCGGCACGGTCGACGGCGCTGCCGGTAACGGCATCGACGTGCAGTTCGTCGAAAGCGGCCTGGCGGACAACGCCGTCGCCTCCGTGACATTCGACGGAACGACCGTTGTGGTTACGGCCGACTTTTCGGCCACGTCAACGCTCGGATCAGACGCCCTGGCCACCGCGATTTCGGCGGTCAATGGCGGCACCGACCTCAATGTGACGTCCAGCGGCACTGCCGCGGTCGCTAATGAAACGATTGCGACCCACACCGACGTGACCAGTGGCGGTGTCGACGCAGTCGATGCTGCGATCACGATCTCGCCGACCGCCGTGGGCGCCTCGTTCAATCGGACGATTGTGTTCGACGACACACAAGACTTGGGCGCGGGCGTTGTCAACGTCACCGACGACGGCACGACGCTCACGATCGCGGTCGATAACGACACGGATATTACCCTGGCTTCGCTCGTCACGGACATCGAAGCCGCACTGGATGCGAACGACGATTTTGACGTAACACTTACCAGCACAAGTGGCGACGGCCAATACAACGCCGCAGTGGATACGGCCCCGGTGTTGGCCAACGTGGGTGCCACCACGGCCGGCGTGGATCAGTCCGGCGGTATTTCTTCGGACGTGGTGCTCGAGCTGGCCGGGTCCAATGGCGCGGAAGTGCTGAGCTTCGGCGCCGGCACGAGCATCGCCCTGCTGGTGCAAGGCATCAATCTGGTCAGCGACGCAACCGGCGTTACGGCCACCGCCAACGGCACGACCTTGGAGTTGTTGTCCTCGACGTACGGCTCAGAGTCCGTCGTGGATGTGAAGGTCATCGAGGAAGGCGCGGCTGTCACGCAGACATTTACCAGTGTGATCGGCCAGGGCGCACGGGACGAAGGCACCGACATCGTCGCGAACGTCAACGGTATCGAGGCAATCGGCCGCGGCAACGTGATGTTGATCAACACGGCCACACTCGACCTGACCGCGACGATTACTGCCGGCTTTACCGGTACGGCGAACTTCACGATCACCGGCGGCGGCGCGTTGTTCCAGCTCGGTCCGGACGTGGTGAGCAATCAGCAGGCCCGTATCGGCATCACCAGCGTGAACACTGCCCGGCTGGGCGGCGTGAGCGGCAGGCTGTACCAGCTCGGCACGGGCGGTACCGACGAATTGCGCAGCGACAATTTGGATAATGCTGCGGCGATTGTCTCGGAAGCGATCGACGAAATCACGTCGCTCCGCGGCCGGCTCGGCGCGTTCCAGCGCACCTCGCTGGAAACGAACCGCAACGCCTTGAACGACACGGTCGTCAACCTGACCGAGGCCGAGAGCCAGATCCGCGACGCCGACTTCGCCGCCGAGACGGCCGCCCTCACCCGGGCTCAAATCCTCGTGCAGTCCGGCACAGTCGTGTTGCAGATCGCCAACCAGAACCCGCAAAACGTGCTGGCGCTGCTGCAATAGGCGACGCACGCGTAGAGTGGGCAGGTGCCCATCCTGCAAGGCGAATTTTCGAACCGGCTCGGCCCTTGTGGGTCGAGCCGGTTCTTTTTTCGTAGCGCGCATGCGTCAAACCGCTATCGAGAAAGCGCCCTTACCTGGTCGATATATTCGTTAGGGTTGCGCGCAGGTGCGATAGCGGTCCGCGCATGTGGCCAGCGTATGCTTCCAATGCGATTGCTGGATGGTGGCAAGTCGCCTAACCGGCTGCAGGATTTTGGTTCAGGTCGCTTATGAGTCGCATCCAGAGCAGTGTTGGCCTGATCACCGGCATTCCTATCGAGGAAACGGTGAATAAGCTGATGGCCGTCGCGGCCCGGCCGCGGGAGCTGGTTGTCAACCGCAATAAGCTTATCGAAAGCGAGCGACTGGCGATCACCAACCTCACGTCGCTAATGCTGGCGTTCGAGTTCGAAGTCAATAAATTTTCGACGGCCAATTTGTTCCAGGCGAAAACCGTCAC
>DATFGJ010000652.1:0-8406 GCA_035249585.1 Lacipirellulaceae bacterium | reverse complement strand
ACTTGCATCGCTGCGAGAATCGCATCCGCAATCGGACGCTTAGCCAGATCCTCGAGCCCGCACGAGGAGCTTTACTCTAGGCCATACGCCCCCACGGGCGGAATATCGATCCCCGTACGCCGCGTCACGTTCAGGCTCGGCAGGAACCGCGGCTCGACCAAAAAGCTCACGCCGAAGTTGTCTTTCGATTCGTCGACGTTGAAGCCCAGCGTGGCGATGAGCGATTCGCCGATCCGCGTGAAGGACACCGCCTGGCCGAGGTTGCCGCTCTCGCCGAAGTCGATCGACGCGCTGGCCGAGCCGATCCATTTCTGGCTCATGCGATAGTTGAGCGTGGTCGACAGGACGTGCGCCTCGAACGGCCCGTCGATCGTGCGGAAGCCGACGTAGGCGTTGCCGCGCGCCGGGCGGTTGAGCAGCATGCCGATCGACACCATGCGCAGGCCCTCGCCGAAGGTGTCGGCCGCGCCGTCGGAGAGGATCGAGAAGCGATCGCCAAGGTGCCAGCGCAGGTCGTAGTCCAATAGGCCCATCGGGGCGCCGAAGTTGTCGCGCTCATCGTCCGGGAACCAGGTCGAATTCGTCTGGAGCGTCAGCCAATCGATGATCCGTTCCTCGCCCGGCGCGCCGCGCTTCGTCTGCAGCCGGTGGCGCATGCCCAATCGCAGCGCCATCAGGTCGTCAGCGACCTCCGCCGAGGGCGACGTGACCCAGCCTTGCAGGCCGGAACGCAGCGCGTAGAACCGCGGGTCGAACTTGCGGTCAAACGTCATGTCGCCGCCGAACTCCGGGAAGAACAGCCGACGGCGGAACTCCTCGATGGAATCGTCATCGAGCTCATCGTACATCGGCAGGTCGTCGAGATCGCGCGTGGCATCGGCGTAGGAGAATTCGGCGTCGAACACGACTTTATGCGCGAGGCCGTTGAGGTTGAACAGCGGGTCGCGGATGGCCGCGTCGGCGGCCCAGAAGGGGATGCTGGCCCGCACACCGGTGTGCACGTAGGCCCGCTGCAGTTCGTCGCCCGCGAGGTCTTCTCCCCAATGGGCCGCCTCGCCCAGCACGAAGGGCACGACCTTGAACGGCGCCAGATCGATGGGCCAGTCCAATTCATGCCGCGTGACGAAGCGCTCGCCCGCGCCGGAGATCGGCGTCGTGGGCATGCCGGGCACTTGCTCCCAAGGCAGCAGCGTGAATTGCGGGATGAGTTCGGGGCTGGTCGGCGTGCTGGCGACGCCGATGTTGGCGTACGCGGCCGAGGTGTGTGAGTACCATGTAAGCTGGTCGCCCAAGAGCTCCTGGCCGAGCCAATAATGATCGAGCCTCGGCAGCCACTGAGTCTGAGTGAAGAAGTCGTTCACGCGAGCGTTGGCTTCGATCGAAAACGACTGGTTGTCGAACGTGCGCTTGAGGCGCGCACCGGTGATCTGATCCTTGTTCTCTTCCCACTCGCTTTCATAGAACTGCTCGAGAAACGTGCGGTCACTGATAAGGCCGACCTCGGCCTGCGCGGTCCAATCATCCAACAATCCGCCGACGAGCCGCTGCCGATGGTTCCAGAAGGCCCGCCCGCGCCAGTCCTCTTCAGGCGTAATCGCGCGGCGGCCGAAGCCGAGATTGTCTGGGCCATCATCGTTAATGGCCCAGATATCCGCGCGGCCTGTGGTGGGGCCCGTGAATCCCAAAAAGCTGTCGCGCGCATATTCCACGCCGGTGCCGAAGCCCAGCCCGCGCTCTGTGAGCAGATCGAGATTTAGATCCCACTCGACGCCTTCAACCGGCTCGAAGCCGAAGGTTTGGAACGCGTCAATTTCCAATAGCGTTTGGAATCCGAACACCGAATCGTTGCGCACGCGGATGCTGTCGATGTAGTAGGTTGGCTTGTCCAAATCGGTGGCCAGCGTGGGCCAGTAAAACACGGGGACGCCGGCCACATAGAGGAAGTTGCTCTCGCTTTGAACGAGCGTGTCGTGCTCGACGACCGGCTGGCCCGTCATGGGATTCACCAGCGGCAGGCCGGTGATGGGGTCGATGGCCGGCCGCGGCTGGTCTTCGAGCGTAATCGTCTCGGCCGCAAAGCTGTACGCGGGCTCTTCGAGCCGGCTCGTCGTCACCTCGCCGTTCTGGGCGACGAAATGGTTCTGATCCAATTGCCGCACGGCGGCTGCTCGCAGCCGCACGAGACCCTCGTACTGCTGATCGTCGAAATTCGGCACCGGCGTGAGCAGCTCGGCGTTGACGATGGTGCCTATCTGGCGGCGCACGTCGTAAAAGTAGCGGTCGGCATATACGGTGCGGTCACCCTGTCGGAAGACGATGTTGCCTTCCATGTAGATTTCCAGCGGCAAGTCGCGCTGCTGGGTGAGCTGCGTGGGATTGCGCGGGTCGATGCCGGAGGTCCAGATGACGGCCCGATCGGTTTCGATATCGACGTCGCCGAGCGGGCCGAATTCTTCGGGCAGCCCTTCGACAGAAAGCCCCTGGACGATGACGTTCACGCCGCCGGTGAGCAGGAGGATCGTTTCGCCATTGGGGGCTTGAATGGGCTCGAGGTTGGGGCCGACACCTTCAGCTCGCGGCGAGATTTGAATGCGGCGAAAGCTGGGCCGGTCCGGCGGCGCCGTTGGCACGAGCGGTCCTGGCGGCGGCACGGTTTGCGGGTAGGGCGACGGAATTGATTGCGGCAGCGGCGGCGCACTGAACTGAGCTTGCTGCACGGCGGCATCGACGCGCGGCAGGCGGGTGATGGCCGGCGTGTCCGCACCACCTTGCGCCCAAGCCTTCGTGCCACCGGCGCCGCCAGTGCCGCCCGCCAACCAGCACAGCAATAGCAAAGCCAGTAGCAGCCAAGCGCGCGCAAGGCGAGCGCAGCGCGTCTGTGCGAGCGCGGCCAAGCGCTTCGTGTCCGAGTTACGTTTGACGGAAAAGATCAGACAGGCATCCTTGCCAGACGAATAGTGTGCGCACCGCGCTTCAAAGCGCGAGCATGATGCGCGGCATCGCCGATGCGCTCAACAAAACATCAAGCGCAAGCCGGCAATTACGAAAAGTGGCCACAAAAATGCGGCGGATTATAAGGGCCGACCGCGATAGCAGTCAACGCCGCGGCTCGGGTCGCTAGCACGCAGACGAGACTCTGGCCGATGGGCAACACTTGCTTCGCGCCTACGAGCGAAATAATAGCATGCATGCAAAGACTGTGGCATTCGCAAGCCAACACAATGACGACATTCAAAAGGCGGGAATGACTATCTCTTCCGCGCCCCGACCCTCGTCCGTGAAGGGAATGCCTGCATCCGTCAACTTAGGCAGTGCGGATTCAGGAACGAGCGTGTAGCCGTCCGCGAACGTTTTGAACGGAAAGCGACCGGCGAGAAAACCATGTGCTTTTCGCTCCACGTCAGTGTCTGGAAATTGGAACTTCACCATGTGCTTCAATCTATGACTTGGAATAAGCAGCGGCAAGGTGAGCGCAAGGGCGCTGTTTTTTGGTTACCAATCAGGCTAGAATGGAGTTGGCTGTAAACCTCCTTGGAAGCCGATCATGACCGCCATTCGCATTGAAACGACGATCGACTCTGAAACGTTGTATCTTCCGCAGCTAAAGCCACTGGTGGGCAAGAGCGTGGAAATCATCGTGCGAGAAAAATCGGCTCCTATCGTGACACCCCCGACACGCAATTGGACGGATGTCGAGGATGCGGTACGTCAGCTGGAAGACTATGACTTTGATGCATACCGCGAGGCGCGCGAACTGGAAGTCGATCGTAGGGATAAGGGTCACGAATGACGCTACTCGACGCGTCGGTCATCATCGATGCGCTGCGCGCCAAGGATGTGGCGCTGATGGCTCAAATGAATGCTGCCGGCGGGTCGGTGTGCGGCGTGACCAGAGCGGAGATTCTCAGCGGGGCGCGCGGGAAAAACGATCGGGCCAGTTTAATCACGATCCTTGATGGCTTTCAGCAAGTCGCAATTTCGGAAGCAATGTGGAACGAAATTGGCGATTTGCAAGCTCAACTGCGAACTGCTGGCGTAACCGTTCCGATAGTTGACGCGGTGCTCGCCACCATCGCGATCTCACTCGATGTCGAGGTCTGGGCTCGCGATATTCACTTTAATAATATGCAAAGAGTTCTGCCGGCTCTAAAACTGTACTCTGAAAACCCGTAACGTCGGGCATTTATTGGTTCAGCGAATAGAGCAATACGTTCAGCCCCAGCCGGGCCGCGTCCTCTTGCGTGTAGCCGCGGCAGCCGATGGCTTCGTGGCTTTCCAGCGCGCAGCTGATGTCGTAGGGGGAGAAAATGATGGCCCAGCGGCCGTCGATTTTGACGCCTTCCAATTGCGGCTCGACCTGCCGAATGCGCGCCGCAATGGGCTGGTTCTCGCCGACCGCCTCCGGATCGCGCATGGAAACAGTGCGCACGTCATAACCGCCGTAGGATGACGTGAAGATCGGGTCGTCGGGCGGGATGCGCTCCAGCTTCGCACCCGGCAGGGCGGCGCCGACCTCGCGGCGGAAGGCCGCGGCGAACGAGCGGCTCGCGCAGATGGCGTCGGCCAGCACGGTGCCGCCGCGATCCACATACTCATGAAGCTGTTTGCGTTCGGCCGCTGTCAGGCGGAAGTCATGCCGGCCGTGCATGAACACCAGGTGGTAGCGGAACACATTCTCGTCCGAGATGTTGATCAGCTCGGAGGCCGCGCGCACGCGCAGCTTGAGTTCGCCCTGCGACGCTGCGCGCAACAGATTTACGAGCGCGCCCGGTGCATCGTTGCAGCCGCCGCCGTGGCGCAGCTTGGCGACTTCGATGACCCCACGGCTGGTTTTGGAATCAACCTCATCGTCTTCCAGCGGCATGACGAAGCTTTGCTCTTTGCCCTTCGGTTCGCGGTTCGTGGCGTAAGTCAGCACGTTCACGCCAATGGCCAGCGCATCCGCGATGTGGTCGGATACCGCAGGCGGATGGTCCTTCCACTGGCCCGGTTGGGCCAGCTCCCAATAGCACGAGAGGTCCTGATCGGAGTAGATCACGCACGTGCGGCAGCCATATTCAACTCCCCACAGCCGGCCCGCATAAGGCGATTCGGGCCGCACCATATCCTGCATCCGCCAGATGGGATGGCCCGGCGTGAGGCGCTGCAGTTGATACTCGCGCTCAGGAAAGACGTCCCTCATCAGCTGGCGAAAACCTTCGTCGAAACGCTCGGAGTCTCGGCAGCAGGCTTCGGCAAAGATGAATCCGCCGCGGTCGACGTAGTCGCGAATCTTCTTGGCGTGCGGCGACAGCTCCGGCGCCCGGTTGCCGCTGATGTACAGTACGGGCGCTTGCAGCAGGTCTTCCACCGCGGCGGCGGACGGATCAAGTATTTGCCACGTCAGGCCGAGGTCCCAGGCCTCTTCCGTGTAAGCCGTGAGGTTCGCCGCGTCGCGGCGATGCTGGTTCCAGTTGTTGTCGCTGCCATATTTCATCTTGCCGACGACAATCGGTCGGCGGCCCTTCGAGAGAAACAACAGCGCCATGGACGTGCTGATGCGCGGGTCGCGCTCCGCGTGCCAGCTGCCTTCCCAGTAGTGCGAGAGCGAATCCTGATCGTGTACCAGGAACTCGGCGCCTTCGCGATACCAATCGTGCTCGCCGATGAAGCGGCGGGCCGAAAGCCGGCCGGCACGCTCCAGGCCGTAAAGATAATAGTAAAGGGCCGACTGCCTGCCGCCGGCGCTCGGGTTTCGCGTCACCGAGAATCGCTGGGCCAGCCAGTTGATGGCCATGTCGAGCTTGTGGTCGTCGTCGTGCGGCCGGCAGCAAATGACGCGGCCGTCCTCCACCGCGGCGTCCCCCGATTCCAGCGCGGCGGCCGACGTGACCAGCCCGCCGATGCCGGCCGTCGTCATGCTGCCCGTGCCGGAGTCGCCGGGCACATAGCCCCAGGAGCCATCGTCGTTCTGCGTGCGACGCCAATAATCGGCGGCCAGCTCCCAGGTTTCGCGGTTGACTTTCGCGCCGACGCGCTGCGCATCGTAGAGGGCCAGCACGGCGAACTGGGCGTTGCTGTTGTCGCCGCCGGGGCCGGGGTACGACCATGCGCCTTTTTTTGGCCCGTCCTTGATTTGATGCAGTTCCAACCAGCGCACATTGCGGCCGATGAGCAGCATGTCCTTCTTTGGCTCGGCCTCGGCCAGCACCATCGTTTGCAAGGAAACCGTGTACGTTTTATCCAGCTCCAAGCCGCGCAGATAGTCGAGCGCGTTGCGCACGACCGGGTCATCGACTTCGACGCCGGAGTTGAGGAGCGCGAGCGTGCACAGCGCGGTGACGCCGCCGTCGTAGCCGGTCATTTCGTTCCAGCGTCCGCGCGGGAGCTGCTCGCGCTTCAGATACGCGACGCCGCGATTGATGGCCTCGAGGACTTGGGCGGCGTCGACGGGGCGGCCCGCCTGCTCTTGAGCAAGTGCAAAACCAGGCGCCAGAATCGCTACAATCGACACGCCCCGAACGAGCCATCGTGGACGGTTTGATTGCATGCGATATCTCCTTGCGACGTGGGCCGCGCTTGCTCGTAAGTAGTTTACGTTTCTAAAGTTGGGTCGGCAACGCGCGCCCAGCCCGACGATTGTCGCCCCGGCAGGCCGCCGATAGAATTAGGCTCGATTAGATATTGGTGGGGCGGCGCGAATGCGTTTTTTGCCGGCGTGGCCGCCGGTGCTAAATCTCGGTACGAAACCTGCTCAATCCTCGGCCCCACCTATGTCTACCACCTCGAGCGGTCCAACCCCGAAAACGCGCAACCTCGGCGACGTTCTGCAGGAGTTCCGCCAGCACCGCCAGTTGATGCAGCGCGAGCTGCAGAAAATCATTATCGGCCAGGATGCGGTGATCGAGCAGATCTTCGCCGCGATCTTCACGCGCGGGCATTGCCTGTTGGTTGGCGTGCCGGGGCTGGCCAAAACGCTTATCGTCAGCACGCTCGCCCAGATTCTCGACTTGCAGTTCAAGCGCATCCAGTTCACGCCCGACCTTATGCCTTCGGACATCACCGGCACGAGCGTGCTGGAGGAGGACGCCGAAGGCCGGCGGTCGTTCCGGTTCATGGAGGGGCCGATCTTCACGAACATCCTGCTGGCCGACGAGATTAACCGCACGCCTCCGAAAACGCAGGCCGCGCTGCTGCAGGCCATGCAGGAGCGCGAGGTGACGGCCGGCCAATCGACTTACGCGCTGCCCAATCCTTTCTTCACGATCGCCACGCAGAACCCGATCGAGCAGGAAGGCACGTATCCGCTTCCCGAGGCGCAGCTCGACCGGTTCATGTTCAACATCAAGGTGGATTATCCCTCGGCGGCCGAGGAGGAGCAGATCCTTGCCGCCACGACGCGGCACGACCGGCCGGAAGTTAGCAAAGTGCTTTCCGAGCGAGCGATTCTCAACTTGCAGAAGCTTGTCGGCTCCGTGGCGGTCAGCGAACACATTATCAAGTACGTGGCCTCGCTGGTGCGGGCGACGCGGCCCAAAGATCCTACGGCGCCGAAATTCGTTCAGGAACTGGTGGATTGGGGCGCGGGCCCGCGCGCCGGGCAGTTTTTGATCCACGGCGGCAAGGCGCTCGCCGCGATGGACGGCCGGTTCAGCGTGGCGATCGACGACGTGCAAAAAGTCGCCGTGCCCGTGCTACGTCACCGCATCAGCACGAATTTCCAGGCACAAGCCGAGGGCCTCACGACGGAAGACGTCATCGCGCGGCTATTGCGCGAAATCCCCGTGCCCGAAATTCCGAAGTTCGCGGGATGATGATGGAGGATGCAGGATGCAGGATGCGGGGAAAAGCAAAGCGGCGCATGTTTTTCCCTGTATCCTGCATCCCGAATCCCGCATCCTAGTTCACCATGTCCACCGTCGAGAAATATCTGAAACCGGAAGTCATCCGGCAAATCTCGCGGCTGGACTTGCGCGCGCAGTTTATCGTGCGGGGCTTTTTGCACGGCCTGCATGCCAGCCCGTTTCATGGCTTCTCGGTCGAGTTCAGCGAGCACCGCAAATACACGCCCGGCGACGATCCGCACGATATCGACTGGCTCGTCTACGCCAAGACGGACAAGTATTACGTGAAGAAGTTTGAAGCCGAGACGAACATCACCGGCTATCTGGCGATGGATCTCAGCGAGTCGATGGCGTACACGTATCGCCAGGAGCTTACGAAGTTTGATTACGCGATTTGCCTGGCCGCGGCGCTCGCATACTTGATGATTCACCAGAACGATCCGGTTGGCGTCGTCACGTTTGCCGACGAAATCACCAACTACCTCCAGCCCAAAAGCAAGCGCCAGCAGATTGGCAACATCCTCTCGCTGTTGGCCAAGCTGCGGCCGGCCGGGCAGACCGACGTCGCTCGCAGCCTCGGCCA